>CAISOH010000020.1 GCA_903887005.1 uncultured Bacteroidota bacterium
AAAACTAATAATGGGTATTATAACCCAAATGAGTTGAGGATATTTACATTTTAAATATGCAAGTACATCTATATACTAAGGGGAAAATATTAACCATTTTATGAATAAAATAACAAAGCGCTTTTCACTATTGACGATTGCTTTTATTATCAGTCTCATATGTGTATTTGGCATGACGTATGTTGCCTATTATCAAACAGATTTGATACATGAACAATCGAGTCAAATGTATCTCCACCCCTTTCAGGTGAGAATGGCATTAGACAAAGTGAAAATTAACCTACTTAAGGATAGGCTACTCATAAAAGAGTTAAAAAGCAACTTAGGTGATACTTTAGAATTTTTTAGCAGAATGGAAGAAATTAAACAGGATAATTTATCACAGTTTGACATTCTTTATAGAAGTTTTTTAGGTGACAAGATGGATATTGACACTGTAAAGAATAATTTTCTTTCCTGGCATTTCCTGGTTGAAAAAGCTGTTCGAGGATTTAAGCCAAATTCAAAAATAGATATACAAGTACTGGAACAACCTATAAAAATGTTAGATGTTAATATTGGAGAAATTGATAGTTTTTCAACCCATAAGGCAATTGAATTATTCCAAACTTCCTATAATTTGCACATTTCGTCACAAAAAAATCAAATTGCATATGCAATTTCTATAAGTGCATTTTTATTATTTGTGTTTATTTTTCTAATATTATTAGAGAAGAAAAGTAGAAAAGTACAGGAAGAATTGGAGCATGCAAATCGCTCCTATCTTTTTGTAAATGAACTGAAGCATAATTTTGTCTTTGTTAAGAATGAACAGAAGCTATTATCGGAGATTTGCAGGATTTCGGCTAAATATGGTGTTTTTAGTGCTGCATGGGCCGGGTATTTAGTCCCTGCCACTAGAAGATTTGATTTAGTTGCCAGTTTTAATATGAATTCTGAGGAACAATCTCTTTTTACCAATATCGAATATGAAATTGATGGCCCAACAGATATTGTGGAGCGTACAGGAAAATATTTCGTTTCCAATAACGTTAAAAATGAACTGCATTTGCAAAATTGGAAAAAACTGGCCTTCTTAAATAAATGGGGGTCATTTATATCATTTCCTATAAAAAGAGCCGGTAAAGTTGTTGCAATAATCAATTTCACATCAAAGTCGGTAAATTTCTTTAGTGACGCAATCATAGCTAATCTTGAAGATGCTGCAAATGACGTTTCATTTGCATTTGGATTATTAAATAATGAAAGGGGGAGGTTAATCACTGAGCAAAATTTGATTGCATCGGAACGGAAATTTGAATTGGTATTCCAAACGGCCAAGGATGCTATTATTCTTTCTGCTATAAACCAAAAAATTACCTTCTGGAATCGTAATTCCGAAATATTATTCGGATACAGCAACGAAGAAATGTATGGAAAACCAATTATTAATATATTATCTGAAGATTCTGCTCAAGCCTTATTGGAAAGGACTGACAATATTGTACAATTCCCACAAACACAAAATATCGATCAAGTCTTTGAATCAATAGGAGTGCAAAAAGATGGCACATTAATCCCTATAGAAATTTCATTAAGCTACTGGTCGTCAGAAAATGAGAATAATTTTTGTACTATTATCCGTGACATTCGGAAGCGCAAATACGCTGAAATGGAAAAGAAAATAGTATTGGAGGATATTATAAAGCGTAATAAGGACCTCGAACAATTTTCTTATATAGTTTCCCATAACCTTCGGGCGCCTGTTGCAAATATTCTTGGCATTACTACCCTTTTACAAAAAGGGGGAATGGAAAAAAAAGAAGAAAACATCTTCCTGGACATGCTTTCACGCTCTACAAACAGTCTGGATACGGTGGTCCGGGATATAAACAATGTGTTGCAAGTGAGAAACATAATAAGTGAAAAGAAAGAAATAGTACTATTTTCTGAACTGATTAGGGAGATAATGGTAAGCATTTCCGGCATTATAAATAGTTCAAATACTAAAATCATCACCGATTTTTCATTAGTTAGTGAAATGTTTTGTGTGAAAAGTTATATGTATAGCATCTTTTACAATTTAATTTCAAATGGCATTAAATACCATAGACTGGGTATAAGCCCGGAAATAGAAATCACCAGCCAGGAAACAAAAAATACCACTGAGCTTTTTTTTAAGGATAATGGAATGGGTATAGACCTGGCAAAAAACAGCGAACAGGTGTTCGGTCTTTACAAACGTTTCCATTTTCATGTAGAAGGGAAAGGCATGGGGCTATTCATGGTTAAAACACAGGTAGAATCAATGGGCGGTAAAATTTCAGTTGAAAGCGAGATGAATAAAGGAACCACCTTCAAATTAGTATTTGAGCACAAGGCTCATTAAAGTTCATAATTATGAAAGATCAAAAGGCACCAAATATTATTATTATTGATGATGATTCAATAAATAATTATCTCACTGAAGCTATTATTCATTATGCTTTACCTGAGGCAAAAGTTCAATCTTTTGCCAATCCGCGGTCGGGACTCGATTATATTTATACACAGTATTCCTTGCCGGGCTCAAATAAGACACTTCTTTTACTTGATGTGAACATGCCTGACTTAAACGGTTGGGATGTTTTGGAAATATTTTCAGGTTATCCAGATGCAATAAAGGATCAGTTTGATATATTTATTTATTCATCATCCATAAGTATTGAAGACAAAATAAAGGCAAATGAAAATCCAATTGTTTTAGGATTTATTGAAAAACCTTTAACAGATAACCAACTACAATTAATAATTAAATAATATTAAAAAATCAGGAAAACGTTAATGATATGTATGATCTTGGCACCCCGGATATTATATTAGTTGATGATGATGAAGTAAGTAATTATCTTTCAGAAAAGACAATTGGTGTAGATTTCCCTAATGCGGTGATTAAATCTTTTATCAAGCCGCTGGAAGCACTCGATTATATACGCGTGAAATACACATTGCCAAACCCGAATAAGACTATTTTGCTACTTGACATTAATATGCCAGAATTATGTGGATGGACTTTTTTAGAAATCATTAAAAATTACCCGGAAGAGATAAAGAAACAGCTTGCAATATATGTAATTTCATCTTCTATCTCCCATGAAGACAAATTCAAAGCAAATAGCAATCCGTTAGTATTAGGTTTTATTAAAAAACCATTATTAATGTATAGGGTAGCAATTGCTGACGCGTTCGAAATAGAAATAGCAGACGAAAAAGAAAATTTAGGTGATTCTAAACTTGGAGATACAAAAATTTTTAATTTGTCTTTAATATCGGTTTATGTAAACGAAGACAATTATCATAATTTTATAAAAGACAATTCTTCATTTATCAAAATGCTTGGTTACACTAAAGCCAGTATAGCGGGTAAAACCCTCTATGAATTAATCCACCAGGATGACAGGCAGAAAACCATGGATATCATTTTTTCAAGAGAGAGAGAAAATTTCAGAAAGGCAAATTTTGAAAATAGATTCTTATTTGCAGATGGAACATTTCATTTGTTGAAATGGTTTTTTCATTCACAATCAGCAAAAGGCATAATACAATATTCAATAGTTAATACTTCGAATCTTGAGCAAATTGAGGATGCAAACAGGCAGACAATAAATATGTATAATGGCTTACTTAATGCATCGCCTGATGGCATTTTTATTCTTGACATGAAATACAAGATTACAGATATCTCCTGTATTGTGCTGGAAATATTTGGATATGAAGACAAAAATGAATTTATAGGAGCTGATTTTTTAAAATATATTCCCATTTCAGAGACAGAAAAAATGAAAACTGTTCTTTTAAAAACAGAATCTGACGGTCTTGTTCAAAATGCGGAATTTATACTTGCAAAGAGAAATGGATCTGATTTCTATTGTGAGCTTAATACTACACTAATCCAGGAAACAAATGGGAAGCCGAAATCATACATGTTAATCATTAGGGATATTTCACAACGAAAGAAGATCGAACAACAGTTTTTTCGAACCGAGCAAATGGTAAACGTTGGAGAAATGGCTTCTGCCATGGCGCATGAAATAAATCAGCCACTACTCTCCATCACCTTGGGTTTAGAAAATTTGTTACAGAAAATTCAAAAATCGGATGTATTAGATGAAAGCTATTTTCATAATAAATCCGAGAAAATATTTGAAGATATTCAAAGGATTGGCAGAATAATAGACCATGTAAGGGCATTCTCAAAAGATAAGGACAATATTATTCCTACGCTGTTTAGTATTAATGAAAGCATAATAAGTTCGGCATCTTTGATATTGGAGCAATTTGCATATGATGGCATAATATTGAACATGAAATTGGCTGATGATATTAATCCGATTTTGGGAAACACTTACAGATTTGAACAAATAATACTGAATTTGCTCAAAAATGCCAGAGACGCCCTGAATGAAAAATTTGAATTGTCCAAAGTCGATTTTGATAAATCAATATTAGTCAGGACCTATAAAAATGAATCTAAAACTTATATTGAGATTAAGGATAACGGAATTGGGATAAAACCGGAAAATATAGACCGGATCATGCTGCCATTTTTTACAACAAAAGAAAGTTGTAAAGGAACTGGGTTAGGATTATCAGTTTCATATAGTATTATTAAGGAACTGAATGGGGAATTTGAAGTTGAGAGTATTCCTCTTAATGGGACTACTTTCAGGATAGTTCTGCCTATTACCAATACAAAATAAAATACGATCAATTAATCTGAATATAAGCATATATATGGGGAAACCAACAGTCCTTATCCTGGATGATGAAAAGCGATTTACAGAAGAATTAAGTGAATTTCTACAAAATTCAGGCTTCCATGCGATTGAGGCTAATACAGCAGAGATTGGACTGTTAAAGCTAAAATCAGAGCAGATTGATTTATTAATTCTTGATATTCGATTGAATGGCGTTTCCGGACTGGATATTCTGAAAGATGTAAAAGTCAAATATCCAAATCTGGAGGTAATTGTAGTTTCAGCCCATGGAGACATGGATACTGTGATAAATGCAATGAGAATGGGAGCAATTGATTACTTACGCAAACCATTCCGCCACATTGATGTACAAATTGCCATAGAGCGAAGCAGGAAATTTCTTGTTCTTCAAAACAAAATTTCGCAACTGCAAGAAAATTGCTCTCTCATTTCAAAATATATAGAGGAAAGGATAAATCGGCAATTTATTGGGGTGAGTAAACAGATAAATGAAGTTTTTGAATTGGCCATGACTGCCTCAAAATATCCGGATGTAAATGTATTGATAACCGGTGAAAGTGGCACTGGTAAGGAAAACATCGCACGCATCATCCATTATGCCAGCAAGCGAAAAGATCATGTTCTTTGTGCTGTAAATAGTAGTGCAATTACTGATTCTTTATCGGAAAGTGAGTTTTTTGGGCATAAAAAAGGCTCCTTTACAGGGGCGATTATTGACAAGAAAGGGTTTTTTGAAACCAGCAATAAAGGCACATTGTTTCTTGATGAGATAGCCGACATGCCTATGAACCTGCAGGCAAAAATACTCAGAGCCATAGAAGAAAAAATGATTACCCGCGTTGGAGAAACCCATCAGATTGCAACCGATTTCCGGATTATCGCAGCCACAAACTATGACGTGGAAAAACTAGTAGAAGAAAAGAAATTCCGACTGGATCTTATGTACCGGCTCAATACTATACACATACATATACCTCCACTAAGGGAAAGGCCTGATGATATAGAACCATTACTTAATTTCTTTGTTGCAGATTTTTGTAATAAATTAAATAAGCCCATATTGTCGATTGATAACGAATTGATAAATGCGTTAATGTCCTATCATTTTCCCGGAAACGTAAGGGAGCTTAAAAACATGACCAACAGAGCAATTATATTTTGCAATGGTAATAAGCTATATGAACATAATTTTCAGATAAAGGCAGGTACTGCCCCAAAATATAATAATAATAGTAGTATACAAAAACTTAACCTGCACGAAAATGAAGCCGAAATGATCCGGACTGCTTTGCAAAAATATAATAATAATCAGACTGCCGTATCAAAATCGCTTGGTATTCAAAGAATGGCGCTTATCCGGAAGATGCATAAATATGGAATCCAGTTTCCGCCAAAGGGGCATTCGGAAAATACAGTGTAGAATTTCGTGATTAAACCCAGATTCCATATTAGCCGCGAAAAGCCTAAATTGGTCTTCAAATACTAATGCGTAGCAATATAAAAATGGAACTATGGAATTCGATATAAGCTAGGCCAGTAAAGATATCAGGCATTGGGGTAGAATGGTGTTATTGAGTCGAATGTTGTAAAAAAGCAGGTTCCCTTGAACGTGTTGGGACAAAGAGCATCAGGGCTACCGGAATCCGCCTACGTGACCAACCTTAATTTTGCAGCATCTAATGTATGGAGACTATTCCATTGCCATGCCTAAGCTGAAAATAAAATCAAAGAACTGAAGTATGATTTTGGCTTCGACAGCTTTACCTCAATAGTTTTCACGCTACTGAAGCTGTATTGATTTCTGCAATGATCACTTATAACCTCATGGCATTATTCAGGAAATTTATATTGCGGGAAAAAACGGAGAAAACACTTTACATACTGCTCTACCAAACATTTACAACAGGTACTTATTTTGAAAAACTGAATACTAAACCAGCACTCAAAATCTAATTAACCATAATTAGACGAGCATGGTTCTCCGAACTATGGAATTACTCTAAATAGTTCAATTACCTTTCCCTATCTTCTATCGCGTAATCTGGATAAATCCGTGTCATTCATTTTGTACAGCTCGTTTTCGAGCATTGCTCGTTTTCGAGCTTTCCAGATCACAAAAAAGAGTATAGTTTTTCTATTCTCAAGATTTATATTTATTCACGTACATCCTTTATTGGCAAGGGTTTTCCGGTAATCAACAATTAAATATTAATCATGCTCAACTTCTGGCACACGGTTTGCCTATTGATAGGCAAAGAGGTAAGCCGTCCCTCACGCAAGAATGGCTATTATTAAACGGTTAAAAATTAAACAAAATGGCAGTTGAAAAAACAAATGGCTCATCCAGTTTGGTTGAAGTTATTGATCGCATCCTCGACAAAGGTGTCGTAGTTGATGCATGGGTTCGCGTATCCCTGGTTGGTATCGAATTACTTGCTATTGAAGCAAGAGTGGTTGTTGCATCGGTTGAAACATACCTGAAATATGCAGAAGCCATCGGGTTGACCGCTAAAGCTGCATAAGCTTTGATTCATCCCGGAAGAAAGAGCTCTCTTGCCAGGCATCCTTTCAGGTAATAACCAGGAAGCACGATTTGCCAGGAAAACTCTTCCTGATTATCATCTCACAATAATATTTACAAAACATCATAAACTATACTTTCAATGGAAACCACAAATCAAATCAATACAGATTTCATTGAAAATTTACTTGATTGTTTTGAAGACCGGATAAATAAAATAGAAGCCGTTTTTAATACATCAGAGGCTGTTAATGAATCCTCCAATACTTTGGTAAATGACTTTCGCCAATCCCTCCAGGAACTCAGAAAGGAAATGTTGCTTTTAAATAGTCTTTTGCGCGATAACCTGGCCAAAAATGGTTCATTGCGTAAAAATGATTACGACTTCCAAATGGATGAAGTTTTCCAGGCTTTGAATGAAATGGAAAATGAAGCAGAGTGCGAATTCTCGGGCTATATTGAAGAGCAGAAGGCTATGACCCACTATTTACGCCAGGGAATTCTGGATATTAAATATACAGGAATAAATAGCAACGCTAATAAAATTGAAGCATACAGAGCAGGGCTTGAACCTATTCTGAAAATGCTGCAGCTAAGAAAAGAATGTGCTATCTCGAAATTTATTGTGTTCCAGGAATTTCATAAAAAAGTCGCCAGCAATTTCCATCAGTTACTTGACCCGGATATGCAAGCATTTTGTAAAGACATTAAGAACTTAAAAAAACAATTGTTGAATTAATCAGTCTGATTCATTAACCTAAACAAGGAAATAAAATGGGACATATCGCAAAACAAATGAAAAATCTCAGCGAGGATATTCTGGCCTCTTATAATAACAGGCTTGCAT
>CAISOH010000021.1 GCA_903887005.1 uncultured Bacteroidota bacterium
ACAACTTAGTGTACCAGCAATTTTAGCCGCATAGCGGGAGGTCAGAAGTTCCACAAACTAATATTTGTCGGAAAATTACAGATTTTTTCCTTTTTGGTTCTGGCTTGTCTAGGTTAGGGTATTACACCAAAAACTATGCCGTTTTTTTACATTTTGTTTCATTGTTGTTTGTCATGCTGTATCTTTCACAATAATAATTTCGCAACTAATCTGTAATTTTCTAAAAATAATTTCATGGATACAAAACAAGAGATGCCAAAAACCATAGAGGAATTAAAAGCGCTTCGCAAATCTAAACTAAAAGATCTGATAGATAAGAGGCAAAAAATAACAGGCCTCAACAAACTTGCATTATGGATAACGGAGCATGTGGGCAGTATGAAATTTTTTATAATTATTTTTACCTGGACTGCTTTATGGCTTGGGTGGAATATGCTCGTGCCAAAAGAATTAAGGTTCGATCCTTTCCCGGCTTTTGTACTATGGTTGTTCATATCCAATATGATCCAATTGTTCCTGATGCCACTGATCATGATAGGGCAGAATTTACAATCACAACATGCAGATGGCCGTGCGGAAGCAGATTTTGAAATAAATAAGCAAGCTGAATTGGAAATTGAAACGATACTGGTCCATCTTGAAAATCAGAATAAAAATATTCTGGAGATACTGGATTATCTGAAAGAGAAAAAAAGCAATTAGTTCGCAAAAGTGGATAAGATACCTTAAATTATTTTCCGCATTTTTAAATCATTACTTCGTAAAGCTTGGTTGGCTTGCCTCATGGAAAGAAATTATTCCGGAAATGGAACAGGTAACTATATTTGCACAATTAGAGAAAAGGCTGAATGAATATGCTAAAGAGAAAGGCGGGTTAAACCTGACGGTACCAATGGCATATATAGAAGGGCAAAAAGGATAAAAGATGTATTTAACTGAAGAGACGCGTAATTATTTATCATCGGATGAGGTTTTTGACAGTCAGTTTCCTGTATATGTTCAGCAACTGTCCAGGATACACTGGACCCCATTAAATGTCGCCAGTACAGCAGCTAAATTTCTTGCACCGGATCCACAATCAAGGATCATTGATATAGGCGCCGGAGTAGGGAAGTTTTGTATTGCAGGCAGCTGTTATTCAAAAGGGGCTTTTACGGGTATTGAACAAAGAAAGAATTTTGTTACTGCCGGTAATAAAGTAATCAAGACATTAGGAATAGAACGGGCACAGCTAATCCACGGAAATTTTACTGAACTTGATCTGACCTCTTTTACCGGTATATACTTTTACAATTCTTTTCATGAAAACCTGGTTTTTTCTGACGCTTTAGATAATAAAGTGGAAGTATCCACTGAATTATTCGAGCAGTATTCTGCACACCTGCTCACTCAATTGAATGCAATGCCTATAGGTACCAGGTTAGCTACATTCTGGTTGTCTATTACGGAGATCCCGGGATGCTATAAATTGCAGGAGTCGCATTTTAATAATCTGCTGAAATTGTGGGTGAAGGAAAGCTGAGATTAATGGACTATGTAGATTTGACGATCTTTTAAAATGTTGCTAAATTGGGCAATGTTTCAGTTAGAATGTTTGTGTTCTTTCGCAATTTGATTTTTTCTTTTGTCCTGTATATATAATCTGTACCCGCCAAATGCAATACCTGCGCCTACTAACATATAAAAGCCCATAGCTATTCTGCCTTTTATTATGTGGTTTTCCGGATCTTCTTTGTAATAATAGGTTGCATCTTTTCCGTTCCTGTTAAACCTTTCCACAAGCATTTCCTTTGTGGTCAACATATAGATTACTAATCCGCAACTTGAATATAAAAATATAATTACTCCAAAAAATAGAAGGCAAATACCAATTATTTTTTTCATAAAATAGCTTTACAATAAAGGTAGTAAAAACAACAGCATTTAGCGAACTCAGTTTTTTTGGCATCCGTTTTTTTGGCGTCAATTTCATCCGGGTAAGGATAATTTGCAACATTCTCATTTTTCATGGCTTAGTGGTTAATTTAGCTTCCAAATGAGGGTATTGCAAACAATTCCCCCAGTTTGTGCGTAGTGTTCTGAAAATAAATAGTCGTTGGGCGTAAACTCTGTTTACGTCCTTGTGGGGAGCAAGTCTCCGACTTGCGAACGTGAGGGTTATCTGATCTAAAGTTATGCTCAAATCGCAATAAGAAGTATTATTTCATTATACCCTTAGGAAGGCCCACAGTCCGCAGCATTTCATTTGCTTTATCCACTTTATCCTGAAATAAGCCCATGGAGAGATATTTATCAAGACTCTTATCAACCTTTTTAATTATTGGCTTTAAATCCGGTTTTTTACCCCTTTTCATCTGAATATTTTTTGATTTTTTTATTGCCAGATGGAACTCCCAGGATCTTTTGAATTGGTTCAAGAGCAGAATATTTATGCTCTGAGTGCTAATTCTTAACGTTATCATGCTCGTTTCATATTACAAAGTTACAATTTTCTTTTGACAAAAAAAGCTTCATACTCCACCCCTTTTTCAAATGGCTGCCACCGATCCTGATACTGGCCGAAAATTTCAAAATTTGCCTCAATCATTTCAAAATTGTTGCTGATGCCCATTCTATATAATCGTGTTCTTGATTTTGTGCTTCCTGTCGCATAAACCATAGCATTCGGGTATTTATCAGTGAATTGTAATAAACTTGAAGCAACCGTTGCCAATACTTTTTGGCTGTCGCCATTATTGGTGATTGCAAGGTCATCAATATTCCCTGCTTGTTCATTTTTATCACCAAAACCAAGGTTATAAAAATTATGCAAATTAGTTTCACTAAAAATAATAAGTTTTGGAATCTTACCATTTATCCCTTCGCTGAAAAACTCATAAACCATTGAAGTTTCACCGACAGTTAAAGGATATTTGTCTGTATTCATAAGTTATTAACCTGCCTAAGTTCAAGTACCAAATGCAACACGCTTAGTCAATTTACGTCCGGGGGTACCCCCGGACGTAAATTGACTAAGAATCCTAAACTTCGTGCTGCTTATGACTCCAAAATTTATTCATCTTAGTCAAGACCAAAGGT
>CAISOH010000022.1 GCA_903887005.1 uncultured Bacteroidota bacterium
CTGTCTAAAGAAAGACCATTTTTTTGACAAGCAAAAAAAATATCGCTAACAAAATTCACCTGTACCAACCAGAAAATTTGAAATGTATTGCCGGAATATGTGTTTATGAATAATGCAGGCTATATTTGTATGGAAGAAAGATGAAAAGAATACTCGCGGTCTTGTTTTTGCTTATGATCACTTGCAGGCTATCAGCTCAAAGGAAAGTGATAGTGGATTCTATTCCCGTAAATGTCCCTCATTATTTTATAAATACAGACCTTGTTTATGATGTGGAATCCATACCTACTGTTGGATATGAGCATTTTTATGTTAAAAAGAATAAGATAAAGAGCTTGAAAATTGACGCCGGTTACCAGGTCCATTACAGCAACCAGTTTGGAATAGTATTGTCGCATGGGGACAAAATAAGTGTAGGAGTTTACCAGGGTCCTGTGGCGAAATTTGGCTATACCATATATAGCCTCAGGCACAGAAAAAACTGGATGAATTATTTTTCACCCTCCTTGGGAATGAAATATTTATGGTATGATTTGGTACAGGTAAATACCGGGAGACGACGCACTGACCCTTCTTATCGTATTCAATCCGAAAAATGCTATGTTGCGGTACCTCAGCTTACCATAGGTGCAAAACACACCAACAAATGGTTTTGCGCCGACTTTTATTTAGGCATTCAACTGCCGGTAAAACAAAGAGACAAGACCATATACGAGCAATACAACAGCCAGGGTATTCCCGACCTCAATGTACCCTATACTAATAACAGGTTAAGTTTCGGAATAGCGCCGGTGTTTGGCATCAGATTGGGATACATAAAGTAGTTATTGGTAACTGTAAACTGCCAATTGTAAACTGCCAACTACTACAACACCTGGTTTCTCAGCAAGTCGTTAAATACATCCGCTTTTCTTATCAGTTGTGCTTTGCCGTCCTTAACCAATACTTCAGCGGGTTTCAGGCGTGAATTAAAGTTGCTGCTCATTTCAAATCCGTAGGCGCCTGCATTATGAAAAAACAGCAGATCGCCCTCGCTTACTTCATTTAGAGTACGGTCCCAGGCGAATGTGTCGGTCTCACAAATATTGCCTACAACGGTATAAATACGTTTGGCGCCATCCGGGTTTGAGATATTGCTGATGCGGTGATATGCATCATAAAACATAGGTCGTATCAGGTGATTAAAGCCTGAGTTCACGCCAACAAAAACGGTAGCCGTTGTTTGTTTGATGACATTGGCTTTTACGACCAGCGAACCACATTCGCTTACAAGGAATTTACCCGGCTCAAACCAAAGTTCAATTGTACAGTCATACTCCTTTTCAAATTCCTGTGCAGCCTGTGCAACTTTTTTACCGAGCGTATTTACATCTGTCTCGTGTTCATCATCTTTATAGGCAACTTTAAAACCACTGCCAAGATCAATAAAATCAAGCCCTTTGAAGTTAGCTGCTATCCCAAACATGATATCCAGGCCCCTGAGGAATACATCAATGTCCTTTATTTCGCTGCCGGTATGCATATGCAGTCCCTGTACATGCAATCCTGTGGCCTTTACGATACGTTCTATATGCCGTTGCTGGTAAACCGAAATGCCAAATTTACTGTCTATATGCCCGGTGGATATTTTGTAATTCCCCCCTGCTTCAATATGGGGATTGATACGGATACAAACAGGGTAACTGCCGCCAAACTTATGCCCGAACTGTTCCAGTATTGAAATATTGTCAATGTTGATCCTGACACCTAATGAAGCCCCTTCCAGTATTTCATTAAAATCCACACAATTTGGAGTAAAGAGAATCTGGTCTGGTGTAAAACCTGCCATTAGCCCCAGTTTTACCTCATTGATACTTACACAATCCAATAAACCTCCGAGACTGTGTATATACCTGAGGATATTGATATTGGTAAGCGCTTTACAGGCATAGAAGAACTTCGTGGGATGTTCTTTGAAAGCTTCTGTAAGTTTATGGTACTGGTCTGCAATTTTTTCTGCGTGGTAAACATATACCGGAGTGCCAAATTCATTGGCAATGGCTATCAGCTCCTGATTGGAAATCGGTTCGTACATAAGGGGTGCAAAGGTAATTGATTAGTTCATTAGATGAATGTTAAAAAAAAGGATAGAATAGGCTTAAAACAAGTTTTCTGCTAATTTCCGGAAATGGGCTTTGGAGAAATGAAAGTTTGCTATATCTTTAACCCTTAATACAAAACACACCAACTACTTAAATAACTTTTTATGATGCAAAAAAGTATCTGCATTTTTTGTTTGGCACTTTCTATGATTTGTTTGATACCCCGTAGCTATGCGCAAAAGGGAAAGAGCGAAATATCAGTTGGTTATGGTTACTTTAGTTTTTATTCTTTTTTAAATGCCGGTCGCAATTATGGCGATGCTGCCCGTTATTCCAACTCCTCAGGCGCTTCTGTGCTTACTTACAGGTATTATGTTACAAGGGATGTGACCCTTGGCATGGGCTTCGGGTATGAAAATATCAGTGACTGGGGCAGTTTCGTTACATTCGCTCCGGAAGTTACTGTAAGCTATTTAGACACCCGCCAGGACATGATCCGGGTTAAATTATACGGTGCCTTTTCCCTTGGTATTGCAGTATTGCAGGATGCTAATATCGGCTATGGGCATGCAGATGAATCCGGCGCAAAATTTGGGTTCCAGGCCACGCCTATCGGTATCCGCGTAGGCAGGCAGATAGCAGGATTCGCTGAACTCGGATTAGGCTACAAGGGTTTGATACATGGTGGTTTAGCGCTTCGCGTTCCAAGAAAATTAGCGCACAGGGAGCATCAGATAGACGAATCGAAATAGTCGAAAGTCAAAAGCAGAACGTGTACTATTCTGGTCAAAGCAAATAATAGTTATTGTCTTTGTTGCGCTTTCTTATCACCTTACCTAATTCTACTTTAACAGGTTATCAATGACCTCTATTACGTTCTATATCAGCATTTCGTTGAGCATGTCTATGTGTCATTTGCTCCATTACTTCCTCATATGTTGCTCCTTTTCTAGAGTAGAGATTAATAAACACTTCCCTGATATCGTAAGATGTA
>CAISOH010000023.1 GCA_903887005.1 uncultured Bacteroidota bacterium
TCTAATTTCACAACAAATGTAAACAATAATATTGACAATTCCAAATTATTTGGATAATTTATTTTTATTGAATTTGATTTAAATAAAAAATTTCGTTAAGGCGCAATACCGTAAAATATAATATTTGATTGTTTTATGAAAGGTCAAGACCGCAATCCAATAGTTATCGGGACAATTAATAAATGCACTAATTTATCCCGTTTACAGTATAATAGTAGTTAGTCGTTAGTAAATAGCCGTCTCGCGAATAATTATTTCCATATTCACATTATCAAATTTCCAAATTGCTGAATTATCGCATTGTCACATTGTCGAATTGTCGAATTATCAAATTGAGCCATTACGCAATTGAGCCATTTTAAGATAAAAATAGCCAACGAAAAGCCCAAATGCCTTCCTCCAGCAAAGTCCCTTTAGGGATTTAGGGTGTGATTTAGGGTTATTCTTCCAGTAAATACTTATTTCTCACTTCCCCATCATCCTGTACCACCATATCCTTCACCGAACCAAAACCGATAGCGTCCTTCATCACATCAGGTTCAAAAAGCTCACTGCCCTTCCGCACTAAGTTCTTACCGTACTTATCCTTTATATTGTACATCACCTTGCGCACCACATCTTTCTTCAAACGGTTGTCGAACAAGCTATACTGGAGCACCTTATCACTGACAAGATTCTGGATGGCCACTCCCATACTCTGCGTCTTGCTACTGAACACCGTTTCTATGCTTCTTGATTTTTCAAAGTCAGCAATCCGCTCCTGTATATAGCTGCGCAATTCCATGGCGTCCTGCACAGGGTCGGCAAGCTTTATCTTCACATCCCAGCCCGTATTATCTTTATACTTTATGAAGAAAGAAACTTCTTTGCAAAACACTCCCTGCTTCACCATACGCTGTTCCAGTCGTGTGCAAAGAGATATGAGCATGGACTCCAGCGCCTGCCTGTTCTCCCGTTGCTGACGGCTTACCGTGCGCATGGCGCTCATGGTGCGGTTCTCATTGCTGTACAAGTCCACCTCGCCAAAGTTCAGCCTGCTATGCCAGTAGTTGCCCACTATGCCGCCAAAAGCTTTGCGCAGCAAGGCTGGCGAAGAGTGCCGCATTTCCAATGGTGTGCGGATACCGATCATTTTCAGCCGGTGTTCATTGCGGGTGGCTATGCCGGGCAGGTCGGTAAGCTGTAGCCTGGCGAGATACATATCTATATTCTCCGGCGTTATCTGAATTAGCCCGTCCGGCTTTTGCAATTCCGTACCCAGCTTGGCAAGAAAAGAATTGGGGGCAATGCCTATGGAGCAGGTCAGGTAATCGTATTTATTAGCTATGTCGGCCTTTATCTGACGGGCTATTACAGTCAGGTCTTTATACACCCAACGATAGGATGTGAAATTCACCACTGCCTCGTCTATACTTTTGGGAATTACATCGTCGCAATAGCTTTTCAGTATCGCCATTACATCCACATGGATCTGCCGGTACCAGGCAGGATGGGTGGTAACAGGAATGATTTGCGGGCACAGCAGTTTGCATTCCCCCAGCCTCATTCCGGTCTTTACGCCAAACTTCTTGGCTTCAATGGAAGGCGCTATCACACAGGCATTGGGGCTATCATAAGTTATCACCCCAACAGGCCTCCCGCGCAGCTCCGGATGCCGCTGCTGCTCGCAACTGGCAAAGAAACTGTTCATGTCAATATACATGACAAGCGCGTCCTTATTTATACCCGTAGTGTTACCAGAATAACCCATTGCAGGGTAAAGATAGGGATATCTGACAAGATTTTTGGAAAAAAATGGATAAAAATTTGTCAAATAAATTTCTGGACAATTATTGAATTGGGAAACCTATAGTGAAATGCCGGAAACTATTTAATTCACCACCGGCACAAAAGGCATCATCATCATTGCCTTTCCGTTCATTTTACGGAGTTCCTGAATTTTTTCGTACCATTCATAGCCATCACCCATCTCTTCCTTAATAGCAGATTTAATGGCAGCACTTGATTCGGTATTGGCATTTAGCCTGCGCATCAAAGTATTCATTTTGTCAGTTGGTTCAGGATAGGTAACTACTTTATAGTCCTTGATCTTTGCAAGGCTTGCAGCGCTGGCAATGGCCCTGTCTAAGCCGCCCAATGCGTCCACGAGACCCATGTCCATAGCATCGGAGCCTGTCCAGACACGTCCCTGTGATATCGAATCTACTATCGGGGCAGATAATTTTCTACCGGTTGCCACATGATTTTTGAAAAGGGCATAAATAGTGTCCACTGAATTTTGCATACGCTGGGCTTCTAATGGTGTCAGCGGGCGCGATACCGTGGGTACATCCGCATAAGGGGCGTTCTTCACCCCATCGAAAGTGACGCCAAATTTATTTTTCATCAGTTTGTCTGCACTGAATAACATACTGAATACGCCAATGCTTCCGGTAATTGTATTTGGTAAAGCAAAAATACTATCCGCCATGCATGATATATAATAACCGCCGGAAGCCGCATAATCACCCATAGAGATTACAAGGTGTTTTTTTTGTTTTAAAAGAATTAGTTCTCTCAGAATCACTTCAGAAGCCAGCGCACTGCCACCGGGAGAATTTACCCGCAGCACCACGGCTTTAATCTTATCGTTCTTACTTACTTTTCTTATTTCTTCGCATAATGTTTTCGAAGCTATTTCGTGATCGTTCATTTGCTCACCATCTTTTATTTCCCCTTCGGCAAAGAGCACTGCAATTTTCTGATCACTTATTTTCCGGTCATTTTTAGCATCTGCCGCATAATCGTTAATAGTCACATATTTTATGTCCTTGTTGTCGCTCAGTCCGGTTTTAGCTCTTATCCGTTGTTCCACCTCATCCCAGTAAAGCAGTCCTGCAACCAATTTATACTTTAGTGCATCAGCAGGAAATTGTACGGTACCGCCTACCGCCCAGCCGTTTATCGTTGACTTATCTGCATGTGTATATTGAGACGCGGCTCCGAGAAACTGGTCCCAGATTCCATTTTGAAATGCCATGATCTGGAGGCGGTTCGGCTCACTCATTTTTTCCGCCCTGAATGGCTCTGTGGCGCTTTTGAATTTGCCTGCATAGTAAATCTCAGGTTGCAGTTCCAGTTTATCCAATGTACCCTTAAAGAATGCCAGCACGGTTGCAAAACCTTTCAGGTCCAGGCCACCGGCCGGGTTCAGGTACACGCTATCTGCGGCGGAAGCTGCGAAGTAAGCATTCTGTGAAATATTTTCACCATAAGCGTAAATAAATTTATTGGAAGTTTTAAAATCCCTGAGCGCCAGGTTCAACTGTTGCAAGGTAGCCCAACCATTTGGAGAAGGACTTAACTTTAGCAGTATTCCCTTTATCTTACCGTCAGTTTTAGCATGGTCTATCGCTTTTATTATATCATAGAGTCCGGCCTCGTATGCATTACCGTTACTGAATACGGCAAATGGATTTTTTTGTCCCAGTTCATGAATCCGCTTAGACAGATCTATTACGACCACATTCCCGGTATTAATTTTATTTTCTTTATCAGTTATTAATTTCGACACTCCAATTACAGTAGCTATTATGAGCCCTACGACTATTACACCAGCTACCACCATTGCCAATAGTGATGCAAAAAACATTTTGAAAAATTCTTTCATGAGATTGTTTATTAAATGATTTGCAAATATACGCGCTGTAATAATAGAAATTCAAAATTCAAAATTCAAAATTCAAAATTCAAAATTCAAAATTCAAAATTCAAAATTCAAAATTCAAAATTCAAAATTCAAAATTCAAAA
>CAISOH010000024.1 GCA_903887005.1 uncultured Bacteroidota bacterium
AATCTGAAACAAAAATTAATTTGAAATGAAAATTTTAGAAATGTAAAGGACCCAAACATAAAATAAAATCACTCATATAATTTGTTTAGGAAAAATATGTAGTTTTTAGAGATGCCCTTATTATAAAGACGCGTTATTAAAAAATGAGTTCATTGCTAATAATTTATTGAATGTAAGTGAAGATAGAAAAAAAGACAAACAAGAGAGAGAAATAAAATGTAATATTTCAAGTCCTTTTAATTCGAATAAATACAAATACCGTTTTATAAAAATTATTTCTACGCCAATGGGTCATAAACGTTGATGCAGTTAAATTATCTCCCCTATCTATTAAAACAAAAAAGGGAGCAGCCGAGCCACTCCCTTTATAACAAATTAACCTTTTGACGAAAATTAACCCAAATATACCTTCAGCGCATTGCTATACCGGGCTTTCTGCAGCCTTTTGATAGCGCGCTCTTTTATCTGGCGGATACGTTCTTTGGTAAGGTCGTATTTATCACCTATTTCTTCAATGCTTGGGCCTGCATCACCTTCCAGTCCGAAGTAGGCTGCCAGAATTTCAGCTTCACGAATGCTGAGCGATTTTAAGATGCGGCGAATTTCATTGCGCAGCGAGTCTTTCATTACATCATCGTCGGTATCGCTGCTGCCTGGCAGCAGGTCGCCCATGGCCACATCTTCCGCTTCATGCACCGGGGCATCAAGAGAGGTATGGCGGGTATTGCTGGTGAATATGTTCGTTACTTCCGTTTCGCTCATATCCAGTATATCGGCAAGTTCTTCCGTAGAAGGTTCACGCTCATTTTCCTGCTCAAAAGCTATAAACGCTTTATTGGCTTTATTGTAGGTGCCTATCTTATTTTGCGGCAGGCGCACAAGCCGACCTTGCTCTGCCAGGGCCTGTAAGATAGACTGCCGTATCCACCATACTGCGTATGAAATGAATTTAAAACCCTTCGTTTCATCGAAGCGTTGCGCTGCTTTTATGAGGCCCAGATTTCCTTCATTGATAAGGTCGCTCAGGGATAGTCCCTGGTGTTGGTATTGTTTGGCCACGGAAACTACGAAACGCAAATTCGATTTAACCAGTTTTTCCAGCGCACGCTGGTCGCCCATATGTATTTTTTGGGCGAGGGTGGTTTCTTCTTCAGGCGTTATCATAGATATCTTGCTGATTTCCTGCAAGTACTTTTCTACTGCCTGCGAATCTCTGTTCGTAATTTGGGTGGCAATCTTTAACTGCCTCATATAAAAACTCCTTTTATTTTACAACTTTATGATTAAAAACAAACTTTTAAAAGAAATAGGATTAACTAATTCCGCATAAGTATCTGCATATAACCACACAAAATACGTTCCACAATTAAATAAAATCTCTTAATAAATTGTGAATCATTCATAATGTAAGCTGAGAATCGCTCTGGTATTACTTCTCAGGAGTTATGAATATTTCTTATAAGCCTATAAATTAACAACTTTGGATTCCATAACGGATAAATGCGCTGCAAAATTATACCAATATGCCAAAAATGCTATCTTTGCGCCACATTTTCAGACCAACTTTAACAAAACATGGAAAAAGACCTTTACCAACATCCCGATTATTATCTTTTAGACGAACTTTTGACCGACGAACATAAACTTATAAGGGATTCTGTAAGAGCTTATGTAAAAAAAGAGATTTCCCCTATTATTGAAGAATATGCCCAAAATGCGAAATTTCCCACCCAGATTATTAAAGGGCTTGGTGAATTAGGTTGTTTTGGCCCATTTGTTCCTCAGAAATATGGCGGCGCAGGCCTTGATTATATTTCTTACGGCATCATGATGCAGGAACTGGAGCGCGGTGATTCAGGTGTTCGTTCTACTGCTTCTGTGCAAGGTTCACTCGTAATGTTCCCGATATATAAATTCGGGAGTGAAGAACAAAAACACAAATATCTGCCAAAACTGGCAACAGGCGAGTTGATGGGCTGTTTCGGACTTACAGAGCCAAACCATGGTTCAAATCCTGCCGGTATGCTTTGCAATTATAAAGACGCAGGCGACCATGTTATACTCAATGGTTCTAAAATGTGGATATCCAATGCCCCGTTTGCCGATATTGCAGTAGTATGGGCTAAGGATGAGCAGGGCGAAATACATGGAATGATAGTGGAGCGCGGGATGGAAGGTTTTTCAACACCTGAAACACATGGTAAATGGTCATTGCGTGCATCTGCAACAGGTGAACTGGTATTTGATAATGTTAAAGTACCTAAAGAGAATATTTTCCCGGGAGTAAAAGGGTTAAAAGGCCCCTTGTCATGTTTGTCCAGCGCCAGGTTTGGTATTGCCTGGGGTGCGTTAGGATGCGCTATGGATTGTTATGATACTGCATTACGTTATGCAAAGCAACGCATACAATTCGGCAGGCCTATAGCAGGTTTCCAGCTTACGCAGAAGAAGCTTGCAGAAATGATTACCGAGATCACCAAGACCCAGTTGCTTAACTGGCGCGTAGGAGTATTACGTAATGAAGATCGTGCAACACCGGCACAGATTTCCATGGCGAAACGCAATAGTTGTGATATCGCTTTGAAGATATCTCGCGAAGCCAGGCAGATATTGGGTGGTATGGGTATCACAGGCGAATTCAGTATTATGCGCCACATGATGAACCTTGAATCAGTAGTTACCTACGAAGGTACCCATGACATACATCTGCTCATTACAGGAATGGATGTGACAGGGCTCAATGCATTTAATTAATATCCAAAGCATACACTAATTCTTTCAGTGCAAGGCAACCGCCTTGCACTTTTGCTTTTGGGAACAACCATTGCATATTTAGTTATTTTCTAATAAATGATATATTCCTTTACTGGAGCGGAATTCAGGAATAAATCGGGTATGAATAAGTGGATAACTATTCAGTTCAAATTGGAGATATATTTACAAAGAATATAGAACATCAAATTATTGGGCATTTTAGTTGTAAAGAAATGAAAATACTTCAGGAGCCTCGGTTTTACAGATTCTTCAATATAAACTCCGTCATTCTATTATATAATTGGTAGCGGGTTATGCCACCTGAGATACCATGTGCCTTGTCAGGATAATATTCGCTTTCAAATTCTTTGTTCGCATTTATCAATGAATTGGTAAGCATTAAGGAGTTTTGAAAATGTACGTTATCATCTGCTGTGCCATGTATGAGCAGGAATTTGCCTTTCAGGTTTGCGGCCATTTTCTCCGGGGCGTTATTGTCATATCCTTCCGGGTTTTCTTTAGGGGTACGCATATACCGCTCGGTGTAAATGTTGTCATAATAACGCCAGTTAGTGACAGGCGCAACAGCTATAGCCGCCTTAAATACATCATTGCCCTTAAGGATGCAGGTAGCGCTCATAAATCCGCCATAGCTCCAGCCCCATATGCCTATCCTCTTCTTATCCACATAAGGTAATTCGCCAAGATATTCGGCTGCTGCAATCTGGTCCTCGCTTTCATATCTGCCTAACTGGAGGTAGGTCTTTTTCCTGAATTCTTCTCCACGTAAGCCGGTGCCGGTTCCGTCAACACATACAATAATATACCCCTTTTGGGCGAGCATCTCGTGCCAGAAAAAATTTCCAACCGGGAAATTGTCGTTTACCTGTTGTGAACCCGGCCCGCTATACTGGTACATAAGCACAGGGTACTGATTCTTTTTGTTGAAATTGGGTGGCCGGATGATCCATGCATAAAGGGTATCATTTGCGCCCTTTATTTTAGTGAAGTGAATATCTCCAAACGCATATTCCTTCATCTTTTCTGCCAGTTCTTTGTTATCTTCCAATGTGCGTATGGTTTCACCTTTTGCATTAATCAGGTTGTAAACAGGCACTTTATCTATACGCGAATACCGGTCTAAAAAGAAACTGTTTCCTCCGCAAGGTATGATGTTATGCATACCAGTTTCCGGTGTCAGGCATTTTTTGTTCCTTCCGTACCAGTCAATTACATACAGTTTTCTTTCCAGCGGAGACGATTCCGTAGATGTAAAGTACAGCACTTTTCTGTCTTTATCTATACCTATCAATGCATCCACATCATATTTGCCGGGGGTAAGGTTTGAGAGAAGCTCCGATTGCCAGTCCCAGCTATACAATTGATTGTATCCCGAACGTTCGCTGCGAATGATCAAAGAGTGCCCGTCAGGCAAAAATGTAATCTCGTCGTCAATGCTTATGTAATATTTATTATGCTCACTATAGATAGCGTGTGTGCTTCCGCTTGCCGCGTCTGCCAGCAACAGTTCCAGTTTATTCTGTAGCCTGTTCATGCGGTAAATGCATAGTTGGGCAGGATTGTTCGTCCATTTAATACGGGGAATATACTGGTCGGTTTCCTTTCCGATGTCGGCTTTTATCGTTTTCTTTTTTTGCACATCATAAATCTTTATCTGCACCACGGAGTTTCGCTCACCTGCCTTGGGATATTTATAAGTATATTGTTCGGGGTATAGCCCCGTATATTTGGCTATAGTATATTCCGGTACAAGGCTTTCATCAAAACGGTAATAGGCGATATAACGCCCATCAGCAGACCAATCGAAGGCTCTGGTAAAAGAAAATTCCTCCTCATACACCCAGTCGCAATTGCCGTTAATTATTTTGTTTTTCTGCCCGTCTGTGGTTACCTGTGTAACAACGCCTGTTTGAATGTCTTTATAATAAAGGTTATTATTCTTTACAAAAGCTACTTTCTTGCCATCGGGAGAAAACGTAGCATGTAATACCTTTTCCTTATCCAGCAGATTTATTTTGCCGGATGCAATATCAAATACATATACAATGTGCAGAATGGAATGACGGTAAATATTCTGGCTTTCGGTAAGCAGCAGCATTTTTTGTTCGTCCTTGCTGAATGTGTAAGCGTCCACATTTATATCATTGCCGCCAAACAGCTGCACTGAATTATCAAACAGTGTACGTTCCTGCTTGCCTGTTTCCAGGTTATATACCCTGATATAAAGGTGCTTGCCATCACGGTCTATCTGTGTGTAGTTCCTGCCATCTTTCATAGCATTAAAACCTGGGACATCCTTTATTTTGAAGGTATTATTCTTCATGAGGTCATCCAATGTTATTTGTTTGTCGCCGTTTTGGGCCAATACCATTTGGGAAGAAAACAAGGCTATTAACAGCCAGAAAGTTGTGCGCATAGTAAAATATTAGAAGCCGTAAAAGTAATGCGTTAAAACCGTAAGGGGAAATGGAAATTTGGCAATCCAGGGTTGATGTTTTAACAACGGGTACTGAAAAGTATGATAATGTTCCTTTTCAGTCAGGAATATTAATGAAAGCACAACAAGATCTAATTTACGGAAAACATAGCCTTTATTAAATGCCTGTATTTCCAAACAAAGGTCCTAACCTGACGGAAGTCGGCCCAACTGAATACCCTCTTGCCTTTAAATCTGCAACAAATTTTAGAACATCTGGCTTTATATCCTTTTTTAACCTGTATCTAAAACTCAAACTAAAGTCAATAATTTTCGTAATGTCATTACCAGAATCTGGCTGTAACAGCGGATAAAAACGAAAGATTAAACACGGATATTCTATTCTAATTGGTGGCCTGAAAAAAACCTCCACTGGCAAACCGCCAATAGTACCTTTTAGGTTTTCTTTGGTAAAGGAAATTTTACTTTCTAAATCATCCAGTAAGATTGTATATCCATTGTCAAATAGCGGTATAATTGAATTTTCCGTTGTATCGTTCTTAAATCGGTTAATTGTCTTAAAAAAAATTAATCCACGCACAATGGTTATTGGTATTGTGAGAATTAAAAAAGAGATGGATACAAATAATGCAGCAAATTTATCTTCCCATGCAAATTCAAAAAAAAACAAAAATAAGAAGACTAAATAAAAAATACCAAAAGCTTACCCAGATGATTTTTATTTTGTTCAGTGCCCAGAAAGTCATAGGTAAAATTAGAGTTTCTTAATAAACAAATTATTTTTCTTGAAAAGGCTCTTTTAATCTTAATGGCTACCTGAAAAAATGCGGCACAAACCTGCTGGTATTATTAGTAATCAACCCATTTGATTCCCGAATGCCCATGCCTGCCGGTACTCCGCCTATGAGCCAGCTACCTATTACCGCGTGGTTCCCGTCAAAATCGGGCAGTTCGGCATAGTCCTGTATTACGTAGCCTTCTTCGCCATATTCGCCGCCTGTTTGTTCGAGTACTTCGCCAGACTTCACAATTTTTACATTGGCGCCTTCGCGGGAGAATACGGGCTTCTGCACATACATGCCGGGCTGGTAAACAACCTCTGTCTTCCGGTATTCGGCTGGTAAAAAATATTTACAATCAGGGAACAATTTATAGAGGTACACCAGCAACATTTTGTTGCTCCATAGCGCCTTGTATGCCGGTTCTATCCATATGGTTGACTCCCGGCTGCCGGGCAGATACTTTCCAAATTCCTCATGAAACATCCATTCATAAGGGTAGAGTTTAAAGATATTTCCGAGCGCGGTACCATCAGTTTTGTAAAATTCCCCTTTATCATCTACCCCTATTTCGTTCATATATACAAAGTCCGTGCGTAGGCCAGCCTGTTCGGCAACGTCCTGCATATACTTGGTGGTCATCAGATCCTCGAGATTGTCGCTGGCACAGGCAAATGTCAGCACATTTGGAGCATATAGATAAGGTGCGCAAACCTGCATATGCGCCTGTAGTTTTTCGTGTATGGAGTTGAACTGGTCAAGGCTGCTGTCATAGTCTTGCAGCCAGTACCATTGTATCACACTCGCTTCGAGTAATGAAGTAGGGGTATCGGCATTAAATTCCAATAGTTTTATATCACCATTATTGAACGCAAGGTCCATCCGACCATAAAAACTGGGCATATCCTCCGTCCACGACCATTTTATCAGGTCGGCATATTCTTTGGGAATAAAGAATTCTTCCCAAAGATCATTCTTTATCACATGGTCAACCACTGTCATGCACTTCTCAAATATATCTGCGGTGGCAGCTTCTATTTTGTCCACCTCGGCGGCAGTAAACTCATAAGCCGCAGTCTCGCTGTAGTACGATTCATTTTTATAGAACAGGAAGCCCTGCTCTTTTACTTTTTCTTCCCAATCCTTCCTTGGAGTTATTATGTGTCGTTGCATTTAAGCCAAAAGTATAAAGTTTCATTAATAATCATCCAAATCGGTTTAATATATAAATATAATATTGCATTATAGATGTTTTTATTTTGGCGTCTGCTACATTGGCAAAATTGAAGCGCTATCTCCTAATCCACACAGTTATTCACATGCCATATTTTAAGGTATGGAATTGTTATAATTAACCTTATAAATACAGCTTTAAAACGTTATATTTGCACATCTTATTTTTAATGTAAAATTATGGCTCAAAACAACGATGAACTTTTGCCCGAAGAATCAAAAGACGGCAATAAGATCATACAAATAAACATTGAAGAACAAATGAAAACGGCCTACATAGATTATTCTATGTCGGTAATCGTTGGCCGTGCCCTCCCTGATGTTCGTGATGGTTTGAAACCGGTACACAGGCGTGTGCTTTTTGCCATGCATGAACTCGGTAATACTTTTAATAAACCACATAAAAAATGCGCCCGTATTGTGGGTGAAGTATTGGGTAAGTATCATCCGCATGGAGATGTATCCGTGTATGATGCAATGGTACGTATGGCGCAACCCTGGAGTATGCGCTACATGATGGTGGATGGCCAGGGTAACTTTGGCTCACAGGATGGCGACAATCCGGCTGCCATGCGTTATACCGAAGCGCGTATGCTGAGGCTAGGGGAGGCGATGATGGAAGATATTGAGAAGGAAACGGTTGATTTTTCACTCAATTTTGATGATACGCTCGAAGAGCCTACGGTACTTCCTACACGCCTTCCTCAATTATTGCTCAATGGTTCATCTGGTATTGCGGTAGGTATGGCTACCAATATGATGCCGCATAATCTGACAGAAGTTGTTGATGGCTGCCTGGCATATATAGACAATAATGAAATTACCATAGATGAACTGATGAAGTATGTGAAGGCGCCTGATTTTCCAACAGGGGGTATCATATATGGCATAGAGGGTATCAAGCAGGGTATGCATACGGGCAGGGGCAGGGTAGTGCTTCGTGGCAGGGTGACGGTAGAAACACATAAAAACGGCAAGGAACAGATAATTATTACCGAAGTGCCCTATCAAGTGAGTCGCGATGCGCTTGCCGAAAAGATAGGTGCATTGGTAAATAATAAAATTATTGATGGTATAACACATGTCGGCAATGAATCGAATAAAGAAGGTACCCGTGTGGTTGTAGAGCTTCGCAGGGACGCTGTTGCGCAGGTGGTTATCAACCAGTTGTATAAATACAGTGAACTGCAGACATCCTATGGTATCAATAATGTGGCGTTAGTGAATGGCCGCCCGCGTACATTGAACCTGAAAGACCTGATCTCTGAGTTTATTACTTTCCGTCATGAAGTTGTGGTGCGCCGCACGAATTATGAACTGAAAGAAGCTAAGAAACGGGCGCATATACTGGAAGGTTACCTGATAGCGCTGGATCACTTAGATGAAGTTATTAAGCTGATACGCAACTCCGCAAATCCTGAAGTTGCAAAGGATGGCTTGATTACCCAATTCGGCATGACCGAAATACAGGCAAAGGCTGTTCTGGAATTACGGCTGCAACGCCTTACGGGTATGGAACGCGAGAAGATCCGCGAAGAACATGCAGAGCTGATGAAATTAATAATGCATCTCGAAGAAATATTAGGAAATCAAAGCATCCGCTACCAGATCATTAAAGACGAACTGCTGGATGTGAGGAAGAAATTTGGCGATGAGCGCAAGAGCGAGATACAATACATGGCCAATGAAATGAGCATCGAAGATCTGATAGAGAAAGAAGACGTGGTGATCACGATTTCACATCTCGGTTATATCAAGCGCACTTCAAATGACGAATATCGTTCTCAGCGTCGCGGTGGACGCGGGGCTATGGGCGGACGTACACGGGAAGCAGATTATATTGAGCATTTGTTTGTGGCATCTACCCATCATACACTGATGTTCTTTACCGAAAAAGGCAGGTGCTTCTGGCTGAAAGTATATGAAATACCTGAAGCTGATAAGAATGGTAAGGGAAGGGCGATACAGAATATGATGCAGATACCGGCAGATGATAAGGTGCGTACTGTAATAGATGTGCCTAAGCTGGAAGATGAGGAATTCATTAATTCCCATTATGTGGTATTATGTACCAAGAAGGGTATTATAAAGAAAACCAAGCTTGCTGATTTCAGCCGTCCACGTGCAAATGGTATTATTGCCATTACCATCGAAGAAGGCGATCAGTTACTTGATGTATCCCTGACGAAGGAAGGGTACTACATCATGATGGCGGTGAGGTCGGGCAGGGCTATTTGTTTCCCGCAGGATAAAGTACGTTCCACAGGCCGCGGCGCTATCGGGGTTTTTGGTATAGAACTTGATGAAAACAATGATGAGGTAATAGGCATGCTATGTGTAGCTAAAGATGATATTAATAAACAGGTATTAGTCGTATCGGAAAAGGGCCTTGGCAAACGAACTCCATTCCTCGAGAAGGTGGAAGAAAAGGCGGAGGATCCGGAAAAGGCTGCTGAAAATGATCCTTACAATCTTGTTTTGATAGAAGATGCGGACGGAAAAATGCAGAAGTACCTGCTGTCTTATCGTGTTACAAACCGCGGTGGCAAAGGGGTAAAGACCATAAATGTTACAGAAAAAACCGGGGCGCTTGTTGGGTTACTGGGCGTAGAAGAAAAAGACGATCTGATTATTACCTGTGAATCCGGCGTTACTATACGTATGAAAGTATCTTCGATCAGGGAAGCCGGCAGGGCTACCCAGGGGGTAAAACTCATTAATATAGACGAAGGAGATAAAATAGCTGCGATAGCTTCAATACAGGAGCAGGATACAGAGGAGGAAGAACATACGGAAAACGGAGAAGCGGCAACTGATGTGGCCGCACCAACTGAAGAATAAGTACAATTATTAAAAATGAAATAAAAAATGCAATTTGCAACCATAATTGAAAACCAGATGAAAAAAGCAATTCTAATTATCGCAACGCTGGGGATGTCTTTCCACGGAATCGGGCAGGATAAATATGTAGTTTCAGCTAATGTGGCTTTAAATAACAAAAACTATGATGAGGCCAAAGAAAGCATAGACAAAGCTATGGCGAGCCCTGAAACAAAAGAAAAGCCCAAAGCCTTGTTTACAAAAGCCCAGGTATATTATACACTGCAAAGCGTTGACAAATACAAGTCAATATATCCATACAGGGAAGTAGCCCAGTCGGTTTTTAAGTTGATCGAAATAAAACCTGATTACGAAAAAGCTGTTGTGGACCAGATGCTTTTGTTTTGCGCATATTCTTATTACAATGATGGGGTAAAAGCAAATAATGAAAAAAAGTTTGCCGAGTCTGCTGAATTGATGAAAAATGTGGTAAAGATACATGACCTTGAAGGTGGAAAAAGATTTGAAAAATCGGGTAAAGCAAAGGAATTTGACACAGTTAATGCAGAAGCATACCTGACTATGGCAAATGGCACTTATTACAACAGTAAGTTTGAGGAAGCTATTCCTTTACTTATCAATGCAAAGAATAATCCCATAACTAAAACTCCAAATATCTATGAACTTCTGATAAGCGCTTATTCCAATGTGAAAAACAACAAGGAATATTTTGCAACTATAGAAGAAGCAAGGAAATACTTTCCTGAAGACATCACACTCCGGAACTATGAACTGAATTACTACATAACCGCAGGAAAGCAGGACGAACTGGTGAAAAAACTGGAAGAGGCTGCTGTTAAAGAACCAGATAACGCAGATATACAATATAACCTTGCTACTACATACCTGGGTATGGCCAATCCAAAGGATGGAAAGAAGCCGGCAAATTCAGCAGAGTTAAGTACGAAATCGGAAGAAGCATTTCAGCACGCGTTAAAATTGTCTCCTGATAATGCAGGATATAACTATAATTTCGGCGCATTGTATTTTAACCAGGCAACCGAATTTAATGAGCAGATGAACGCCATTTCAGGTTCCACTAAAGCCGAACAGGATAAATATGACGCGCTCAAAGTTAAGCGCGACGCCTTGTTTGTAAAGTCTTTACCTTATTTCGAGAAATCATATAGTGTATTATCCGGTAAAGAAAGCGAACTCAAAGCGGATGATCTGAGATTTTATAAATCTACTTTGTCAGCGCTGAGCGTGGTTTATGCAAGGCAAAATAAAATGGATAAATCAGTAGAGATGAAGAAGAAGTATGAT
The DNA here is from genome assembly GCA_903887005.1 of uncultured Bacteroidota bacterium. GTDB lineage: Bacteria > Bacteroidota > Bacteroidia > Chitinophagales > Chitinophagaceae > Nemorincola. The sequence goes on from CAISOH010000024.1 coordinate 11,371, forward strand.
TCATTAAAATAGTTAAAGAGTTAAAAGGTTAAAGGTTAATTGCTAATATTTTTCAGAGGGCCGTTTCAAAAATAACGAAACGGCTCTTGATTTTTATTAATGTTATCTTTTACACAATTGTTTTGACAGGATGGATGTTATTGCTTATATTTGTAAGTATTTTTAAATTGATATAACGGGTGAACAAATTGAATATTGTGCGTTTCGCGCCTAAGAACGGAGAAGGTTTTTATGACTCGCTGAAGAAAGATATTGACGAATTTTTTAAAGAAAACAATATAGGCCCTCATGGCAACAGTGCCCTTAGGTGGAAAACAGTAGCAATGCTATCCCTGTTTTTTGTTCCTAATGTGCTTATTATTACCGGCGTTGGGGCTATCAGCCCGTTTTTGTTTTTCGGCCTGTGGTTTATGATGGGGTTAGGCATGGTGGGGATAGGTTGTTCTGTTCATCACGATTCTAATCATGGTTCCTATTCCTCCAGCAAAACAGTGAATAAAATAATTGGCGATATAGTAAATCTTGTTGGCGGTTATGATGTTACGTGGCGCATACAGCACAACATTCTTCATCATACCTATACCAATATCGAAGGCCTCGACGAAGATATAGACTCCGGCGGATTAATGCGCTTTTCTCCAAACGGTAAAAAACATGCTATCTATCGTTTCCAGCATATATATGCATGGTTCCTGTATTGCCTGCTTACCATTCAGTGGGTTACTTACAAAGATTACCGCTTACTCTTTATTTATGAGAAAAAAGGATTGCTGAAGAAAGAAAAGATCACATTGCGCAAGGCATTATTAGAGTTGAGCATATACAAGGTAATTTACTATGGTTATGTGCTTGTATTGCCATTAATATTTTCCGGTATGCCATGGTATTATGTAGTGACGGGGTTCATGGTATTGCATTTTACAGCAGGCCTGGGGCTTTCCTGTATCTTCCAGCTTGCCCATGTTCTGGAATCTTCCGAATTCCCACTTCCGTCCGAAGACAGGAAAATGGAGAACAACTGGGCTTTGCACCAGTTACAGACAACCTGCAATTTTTCTCCCCGCAGCCGTATTATGGCCTGGTTCATTGGCGGGCTTAATTACCAGGTAGAACACCATCTTTTCCCGCATATTTCTCATGTACATTACCGGAAAATATCTGCAATTGTAAAACGGACAGCCGAACAATATGGAGTTCCCTACAAGGTAATGCCCAATTTTATATATGCACTCAGAGCGCATGGCCGTATGCTTTGGAAAATGGGACGGTAATTTTTGTTGTAATTGGGAATTTTGTAATTGGGAATTGGGATTGTTTTTTGGTGACCCCTTCGTTAAACTTAGGGTGATAAGGATTGTTTTCCATGAATTATATTTGTTATGAATTGTGGATTTTCGCAATTCTAGTTGGATTTTTTTTTATTTTGGTGATTTTTGAGGTGTTTGTGTTGTAAATCAATTAGTTATAAAAAAATTATCCACAAATTCTTGCGCATTCTTTGCGCACGGTTGCGCATTTCTTGCCCATTTCCTGCGCCATGACATTTTGATTGGGTTCTGCTAACGGGTTCTGATATAGTTATAAATTTGAAATTGTACAGTTTTTAAGCGATTTTTTTATTTTCCTCTCTTTTTGGTTTATTTTATTGATTTTCAATTAGTTGTTTGATTTGTGACCGGAAACAACTGTACGTTTACTGTACGTTTACTGGACGTTTTCGCTACACTTGTCTTTTTGTCTGTCGTTTCGGCGAGGCTCACGATTACATTGATTGACCTGATTAACCGTGATTAGCCTGATTTATGTAATATCTCTCAGCCCAAACCAACACTCCCCAACAGTACCCGTCTGACACCTGAAAAAGGTGTACTGACGGGGCTTTACCCAGCATAATTTTCCTTTTCGGAACAAAGTTCAGATAAGATTTTGGATTTGGCAAATTGAAGTTTTATGATAATACGCTTTTAGCGCTATGATATACAGCTATGTGTATATCATAGATCTTTTTTTGGCGATAATTGTTTGAGGGATAATGAGGTATATGTTATAAAGTGTTTTGCCTGGGTTCAAGTCCGAAAATGGGATGTTTTTAGGGCTGGAATTTTTTAGATTAAATAATTTTTGTATGGATGTGCCTGTCCGGCACGAGACACAAAGGGCATTGCCCTGTGCTATGGATATTTCAGGGCTTCACCCTTTGTTTGATATGTTGGAATGCTCCGTTAGGTGCTAAAGCTTTGTAGAAATTCAAAATTTACCAGCACATGCGCCCTACGGGGTGCGTATAGTGGTGGGCTCGGGTGCTACAAAGCTGTAGCCACCTAACGGGGCGTGTGTCACGAATGAAAAGAAAGATAGTTCTTTTCAATGCTGTATAAAAGATGAGAGTCGGCCTCTCACACACGCCACCCAGTTGGAGTGTGTAAACCATCTAAAGGTGCTATGCTCAAAAGGTATGGTGCTGAACGTTTA
>CAISOH010000025.1 GCA_903887005.1 uncultured Bacteroidota bacterium
CCCCAACAAACATGGAGGTTTTATACCTTTATTCTTACACTTGCAAACATAGGAGGGTTTTGCAATTTTTGATTTTCATTTTCTATAATAATGCCATCCCTATCGGGATTTTACCCTTTTATTGGTTGAATTTCAAACAATAAACCGTCGAATTGACGTTATTTTACCGCTTATCCACTTCACTCCTTTTAAAACGTGAGTTGCCTAAATGAATTGTAAAATAAAATTTCCGGATCCCCAATGCGGGAATCCGGAAATTTTTAGTCTGAAATTTTTACTCAATCAACAGCCTAAACAAATGCATCAGATGTTTTTAAGCACCAGCATAGGTTTGTCAGAATATCACTTAAAATCTCCTGCTTTTACTACCGAAATTTTGCCGGTGGAGAGATATTTATTCATTGCTGTGTTTATCTGTGCAGCGTTTAGCTTTTGTAATTTATCATCTATATTCTGATCCCACATCATCATTCTGTCCAGGTAGAGGTAACCATTCAGTGTACTTGCCAGTTGATCGTCATTAGCGCGGCCAGATTCACGGTATTGGATATAGCCTGCTTTTGCTTGCTTCAATTCATCTTCAGTAAATCCATCCTTCAGCATTTTTGCCAGTTCTTCATTCCATACGGTTTCCAGTTTTGCTTTGTTATCAGGATTGTAGATTGCATAAGAAGCAAAAACACCGGATTCATCTTTCGACCCTATTTGTATGTAAGAACCAACTCCATAACTGATACCTTCCTTCTGGCGGATGCGTGTGGCAAGACGTGAATTCAGGAACCCACCACCAAAAATAAAATTGCCCATTTTCAGCGCCGGAAAATCAGCATTGTCATCGCGCATTTTTACATTCATACCGCATACCATCATTGCATTCTTTTTATCCGGTGTTTTAATTTCTTTGTTCTCCGGTTTTATATCCTCATAAGTATCCGGTACCCTGACAAATGGTGTTGGCGCACTCCAGCTGGACAGCATTTTACTTAATTGAGCATTGACAGCAGCGGCGTCAAAGTCTCCTACAAAGGCGACAGTTGCATTGTTGCTGCCATAAAAATCTTTATAGAATTTCTGAATTTCCGGTAATGTAGCATTTTTAGTTGCTTCCACTTCTTCGTCAACCGTCATATTATAATTGATATGTCCTTTTGGCCTGGGTTTTGTTATCCTGCTGAACTCGCGGAATGCTATGCTCTGCGGCTCGGAGCGTTCCTGCTCCAATCCGCTGATAGTTTCATTTTTCATGGTTTTGAATTCATCTTCTGTAAAGGAAGGCTCATGAAGCATTTCATTTACCAGGTCAAGTGTTTGCACCAGGTTTGGTTTTGTACTTTTTATTACAACCGATACGGATTGTCCGTACCCGGAAATATAAACAGAAGAAGAAAGTTTATCTAATGTTTCATTGATCTGCGCCATAGTGTGGGTTTTAGTACCTCTTTTGAGCATATTTGCCGTAAGTGAGGCAATAGTAGCCTTATTTTCCAGCGATTTTTCATCACCTATGCGTAAAGTGATATGCGCTTCGACCGTATTTCCACGCGTTGTTTTAGACAGTAAAGCATACTTCGCTCCTCCCGGGAAAGTGCCGCGCTGTGTACGTTTATCAACATTTGCCGGAGATGGGTCAAAAGCTTCTGCCTGTGCGAGGGCTTCCTGGCCTTTGTAATCTTTAACTAAACTTGCAACATCCGGCTGTTTTGGCAATAATGCACGTGCCGGATTAGCAGTAGGAATAAATTCTCCAACCGTACGGTTAGAATTCATGATATACGCTTTTGCAATTCTGTTTACATCATCAGCAGTTACTTTTTTAAGTCCGTCCCTATAAAGGAAAGCAAGCCGCCAGTCGCCCTGTGAAATAAATTCACTGAGCGCCAGGCCTATATATTCACTATTGCGGTAAGCTTCTTCAAAACCTTTTAGTATTTTGTTCCTTGCTTTGTCCACTTCCTCATTTGTTACTGGTTTGGTTTGAAGTTCGTCAATAGTCTTAGACATGGCTTCTTTTACTTTATCTAATGACTTCTCTTTCAGCACATCTGCAGAAATATAAAAATAGGTTGGATCTTTCAGTGCGGGATCATCAGCAGATACTGTTGTAGCAAGTTCCGTTTTTACTAAACTTTGATACAGGCGGCCATTTGGCTGGTTGGTCAGCACTTCATTAAGTATATCAAATGCCGGATAATCTTTGTCAGCGCCAGCTACTATATGATATCCAACTGATACTGATTGTACATCTCCTACCCTGTTCAGCACAACGCTACGCTCCCCGTCCTGCACGGGTTCTACAGTATAGGTATTCTCTAATACACGTGATGGTTTGGGGATGCCACCAAAATACTTCATCACAAGCGCCAGCGTTTTTTGTTCGTCAATCTTTCCGGCCACGAGCAGTACTGAATTATCAGGCTGGTAATATTTTTTATAAAAAGCCTGTAAGTTTTTTATTGGAACTTTTTCAATATCCTCTTTCGATCCGATTGTTGATTTGCCATAATTGTGCCAGAGGTACATGGTGGACAATACGCGTTCCTCAAGGATGCCGGACGGATTATTCTCCCCCGATTCAAATTCGTTCCGGACAACGCTGAATTCGCTTTTCAGGTCTTTTTCCGCAATAAATGAATTGATCATGCGGTCTGATTCAAGGCTCAGCGCCCAGTTCAGGTTTTCATCACTGCCCTGGAAAGTTTCAAAATAATTGGTACGATCATAAGAGGTAGTACCGTTGGGGCTGGCTCCGTGAGCGGTCAATTCATCTGGTATATGCTGGTGGATTTTGGAGCCTTTGAACATCATATGCTCCAGCAGGTGCGCCATACCTGTTTCTCCATAACCTTCCATCCTTGACCCTACCAGGTAGGTAATGTTAACGGTTATTTTAGGTTTTGAAGGGTCCGGAAACAACAACACATGCAGTCCGTTTGGCAAGGTGTATTCGGAGATACCCTCTACCGTTGTTATTTTATTTATTCCGGCAGGACCGGATTTTGCTGGTGCTGATTTTTTCTGCGCATGAGCATCATAGCAGGCAATAGTCATTACAAACACTATTAAGCCTGTAAAAAGTTTATTTAGTTTCATAAAACGTTTTTTAAATGAGAAAACTATGGACTTCAAAAGTAATAAAATATCAATGTGCAGTATATTGTTCTGAAACTTCACTGACCAAAATCCTTTAGTTATTGTGTTTGCAAAGCAACCTTATGGGATCTTTAACATAATACTTAACTAAGGAGGCTTCTGAAGAGCCCCTTACAGAGAGAAGCTTCAGCCTGTTAGCAGGAACAAATCAATAGTACACCAATTCCAAACTACTTAACCCGGATATAATTTCTGTAAATAAAAAATACAAACCATGTTAATCCGAAAAAACACGAAAATAAAATTATCCGGGATGCATAAGGATTAACTAATATTTTAGATGGATTTATTTCTGCATCAAATAGCTTATCGTATTTACTTACAATATAGCCTGACAGAAAGGAACCCACTATTACCGTGAATTTATTTATTTTTTGATTATCCCCATCAATAATATTGGTTAAAATCCCAATAATCCATCCCAAAATATAACCTGAAATACAGATAAGAAATGTTGCTGGAAATTGTTCATTTTTCTCTGTTAAAATGGAAAAATAAAATAAGGTCCCAAAAATTATCATGAAGAAAGAAACAGATATACAAAGCTTCCCGGTCCTACTGTTTAGCCAATTAAATACTTGTTCCATAATATAATCAACTATTTGCATCAAAAGTAAAGTTAAATTCAATATATTTCTACTAAAGTATTCCTATTTAATTGTTAATGCAATAAGCGCATTTGCAGGTTTTAAAATGCGCAATTGTTAAAAAAGTGCAACCTCTATCTGAATATAGAATCACTTGTAAAATCAATCCATTCCGGATTATATTAAAATCTCATTTTCCGTTTTTTGGAAAAAAAATCTATTTATTGGAATAATTACGCTCTTTTCAATTAACTAATCAATTGATATTCAATGAATTGATTTTTTGGCATAACATTGGCTATATACCATTCAAACAAACAAACAAACAAACAAACAAACAAACAAACAAACATTCTTAACTAACTCAAAAACAAAACAAAATGAAAAACTTCTCAAAAGCAATCATCGCAGCAGCAGTAGTAGTACTTGGTTCTACTAACATTTCTTTCGCCCAGGCATCAGCAACAGCTTCATGCGCAGCAACAATCATCACTCCCATTTCCATCTCCAAAACAGTGGACATGAACTTTGGTAACATAGCAGTTTCTGCTGCTAATTCTGGTACCGTTATATTGAGCACTTCCAGCTCACGTACAACAGGCGGCGCAGGTGGTGTAACACTACCTTCTACAAATGGTACTGTAACTTCAGCTGAGTTTACAGTTTCAGGCGAAGCAAGCTATACTTACGCTATCACTTTGCCTTCAACAGCTACCCTTTCCGATGGTAGCAGCCATACCATGACAGTTGGTTCTTTCACCAGCAATCCTTCTTCTACCGGTACATTAAGCTCAGGCGGTACCCAGACTTTAAAATTAGGTGCAACACTCAGCGTATCTGCAGCACAGGCAGCAGGAACTTATACCAACTCA
>CAISOH010000026.1 GCA_903887005.1 uncultured Bacteroidota bacterium
ATAATAATAAATATACTATCTTTGTCCTAACATTTTATGTCTTTTATACGCCTTTATATACAGATCGTAGATTATTAGTAAAATTCACAATTCCTATTTAATACTTAAAAAACTCTTATGAAAAGAATTTATCTTTTAAAACTTATTACCCTGCTGGCCTTGATAATTGGTTGTAATAATAGTGTATTCGCTCAGACTACCTTTAGTTATACAGGAGCGGTACAATACTATACTGTTCCTTCCGGCGCATCAAATCTCACTGTAGATATACTTGGAGCAAAGGGCGGTGACGCCTGGAGTGGTTACGGTACCGGAGGCGGAGGGGCACGCGTACAATGTATTATGGCAGTTACTCCCGGACAGGTTTTAAATATTTATGTTGGTGATGCAGGTGTAACGGCAACCGGCGCCTATTTAGTGCTTGCCGGCGGCTGGAACGGCGGTGGTAATTCAGGTGGTATAGACTATCCCGGCAGTGGCGGTGGCGCTTCTGATATCCGTATCGGGGGTACGGCCCTTTCAAATCGTGTTGTTGTAGCAGGTGGCGGCGGTGGCGGTGGTTACAGTTGCGCAGGTGGCGGTAATGGCGGTGCAGGCGGTGGCCTTATCGGCGGCAGTGGATTTTACTGTGGCAGCAGCACAACAACTTTGTATTGCCCGACCGGGGGCACTCAGACAGCTGGAGGTGCAAATGGCACCGGTATGGGCGGGAGTGCATCATTTGGTATAGGCTCCAATGCAACTGCATCCAGCTATTCAGGCGGCGGCGGTGGCGGTTATTATGGCGGTGGCGCAGGTAATAGCGGGGGCAGCGGCGCCGGTGGTTCTTCTTATACAGACCCAATTATTGTAAGCGGAGTTAGCCATACCCAGGGGTATAATACTTCCGGAGCAGGGTCTGTTGTCATAACTCCCCACTTACCTGCAATTGGCGGGATTACCAGTATTTGTGTCGGCAGTACTACTACTTTGACTGATGCTGTAACAGGAGGTACCTGGACAAGCTCTAGTACTTCAGTTGCCACAGTTGGCCTTTCAACTGGCGTTGTAACCGGTATGTATGCAGGTACGTCAATTGTTACCTATACAGCTGGGGGCCTTTCTGTAACCACTATTGTTAATGTTTCGGCTGTGCCAGCACCTCTTACAGGCACAACTTCAACCTGCGTAGGTGGAACAATAACGCTAAGCGATGCGACCACAGGCGGCACATGGAGCAGCAGTAATCCATCAGTTGCTGGTATTGGTATTACCACCGGCGTTGTAACCGTCGGTAGTAGTGGCAGCGCTACTATTACTTATGCATTAGGTTCAGGCTGTTCTGTAACTAAAGTTATTACTATATATCCCTTACCCACAGTTTATACTGTTTCTGGTGGCGGCAGTTATTGCTCAGGCGGAACAGGTACTCATATTTATTTGAGCAATTCGGATTTGGGAATTAATTACGACTTATATATGTATGGGGTGTTTATTACAAGGTTACCAGGTACAGGCTCGATGCTTGATTTCGGAGCATATACTAGTGCCGGGATGTATTCAGTTATGGCTACTAATTCGGTTACTTCCTGCATTAGCACTATGTCTGGTAGTGCTACAGTATCCATAAGCCCCTTACCCACAGTTTATACAGTATCTGGCGGCGGCAGTTATTGCACAGGTGGCGCCGGCCTTCATATTTACCTGAGCGGCTCAAATACGGGGATTTCATACCAATTATTCTGCGGTCCCTCAGGAGTTGGCATGCCTCTTTCAGGAACGGGAACAGTACTTGACTTTGGAGCACAAACTTATGCAGGCCCTTATAGTGTGGTTGCTACAAATATCACAACAGGTTGTTATAACAATATGTCTGGCAGCGCTACAATTACTATAGGTTCCTTACCGACTATCTATTCTGTTACCGGCGGCGGAGGCTTTTGTTTGGGCGGAAGCGGAGTTGCTGTAGGTATAAGTAATTCATCTGCAGGGATCAATTACCAGTTATACCTGGGAGCATCAAAAGTTGGTAGCACCTGGGCAGGAACAGGCAGCGCTATCAGCTTTGGCCTGCAAACAATAGCAGGCGTATATACTGTAGTTGCCACTGATCCGGTTTCAGGCTGTAGCAGCAATATGTCAGGCAGTGCTACGGTAACTGTCAGTTCAGTAGTTACTCCAACAATATCTATTACCCCAAGCCCCGGAGATACGGTATGCCCAGGCACAACGGTTTATTTCACCCCTACTACACTTTATGGCGGTACAGCACCCACTTATGTTTGGAAAGTAAATGGTATTACAATAAGCACAGGGAGTTCATTTAGTTATGTCCCATCGAATGGTGATATAGTAAGTGCAGATATGACCAGTTCCCTCCCCTGTGCTTCACCCGCTACAGTAAGTTTTACACTTATGATGACGGTTAATTATATGCCGACTATATCAGGAAGTACTTCCGTATGCGTAGGTTCCAATTCAACATTAACTGACGGCACCTCCGGCGGTACCTGGAGCAGCAGCAATTCTGCAATAGCATCTATTGCCACAATAGGTGGATCCGTAGGCGTAGCTACCGGGATATCGGCAGGCACAAGCATTCTGACCTATTTACTGACTACCGGCTGTTATGCAACCACTACCCTGACAGTTAATGCATTGCCGGTCATTACTGCAACCTCTTCTACTTCATGCGGCGATACTTATACACTCACATCAGGCGGAGGCACACTCTATTCATGGTCCCCATCTACAGGGCTTTCCTGCACTACCTGCGCTGTAACCACTATCAGCCCGTTAGTAACAACAACCTATATAGTTACCGGGACGGATGCGAATGGTTGTGTTAATACTAATTCAGTTACCATAAACGGAGACCGCATATTCGGCCATATTACTTTTAGCAGTTCTACTCCCGATACCTTGGACATGAAAGTATGGCTGATACAATTCGACCCAACAGATAGTTCTATCGTAGCGCTTGATTCTACTACGACCTGTGTTGTTGACAGCATCACCTATTATGAGTTCGATGGCGTACCTAACGGCAATTACTTAGTGAAAGCAAAAATGATATATGGCAGCTATCCCGGCACCAGCGGCTATGTGCCCACCTATGGCTTATCGAGCCCTAACTGGTATGCTGCCGCAACGGTTAGTCATACCGGCACTTCAGACAGCCTGCATATCAGTATGGTCTATGGTACCGTACCTGCCGGTCCCGGCTTTATAAGCGGATATGTTTATTCCGGCGCCGGAAAAGGTACATCAGGCGAAACTCCAGCCGCAGGAATGCTTATTTACCTGAAAGATTTAGGCAACAATGTACTTACCTATACTTATACCGATGGTACCGGGGCTTATTCGTTCAGCAACCTGGCTTTTGGCGATTATATTATTTACCCAGAGGAATATGATTACAATACCATCTCTTCAGATTTTATTACCTTAAACAGTACTTCTCCATCTGCAACCGCTATTGACTTTAAAGAATTTACCATATCAAGAGTAATTACTCCATTTGTAATTGGCGCAGGTGTAAAAAACATATTGCCTGACAACAGGCTTAATGTATATCCCAACCCTGCAAGCGGCGTTTTAAATATTCAATGGAAAAACCAATCAACCGGAAATGGTCATGTGGTAATAACAGATGTAGTGGGCCGGGAAGTATATCAATCAGCAATAAATATCAATGCAGCATCCGGGCAAACACGTATTAACTTAGAAGGTTTGCAGGATGGCATGTACCTGATTACCATTAAATCTGATAATATTAATTACAGCGGTCAATTGCTGATAAAGAAATGAAATAAAAATAATTTTTAGTTAGTTTTAACTCCCGCAATAGGTGGGAGTTTTATTTTATTAACCAATAGTTACTATTCTATAGTTGTTTATATTTTAATAATTTATGTTGAAGACTTTTATAAAAAAACAAAGAAAAATCCGGGGATATTTATATATATTTACGTGATTGAAAATAAAAAATCATAATAAATCTACCCAACCCTATTAATTATTTATTACGTCTTATTTATAGTTAATTAAGCAGTCTTAATAATAACCGAAGAATAATAATTGACATCCACCTTTATAAAACCAATTAAAATTTAAAAGTATGAAGAAGAACTTTACTCTCACATTATTGGCGGTGTTGTTTTCTTTTACCTCCTTCGCCCTAAGTTCCATATCCGGAACAAAAACCGTTTGCGTTGGTAATACAACTGGTTTAAGTGATTCCACAACAGGTGGAGTTTGGTTTAGCGGAAACACCGCGGTTGCCACCATTAGCTCCACAGGAGTTGTTACCGGCGTTTCTGCAGGTACTGCGCTTATCAGTTATTATTACGGTACGGTAGTGACAACTACGGTAACCGTAAACCCGGTGCCCTATACTATTGGCGGACCTTCTACAGTTTGTGCAGGTTCTACAATAACTTTAAGTGATGCAACATCAGGTGGTGCATGGTCAAGTTCAAATACAGCCTATGCGACTGCTAATGCTACAAGTGGTATAGTTACCGGTGTCTCTCCGGGAGTTGTAAATATATATTATGTTATGAGCAGTGGCTGCGGCGCATACCATACTGTTACAGTTACCGGTTCTGTTATCACTGGTTCTTCCACAGTTTGTGTTGGTTCCACGGTAACCTTGAGTGATGCAACGACAGGCGGTGTATGGTTCACCAGCAGTACTTCTGTTGCTACAGTAAGTTCAGGCGGAGTGGTAACAGGAGTTGCAGCAGGAACCTGCCTCATTTCCTATTATGCAAGCGGATGCATAGCTACTAAAACTATGACAGTTTCTTCAACTGCACCTTCCATATCAGGTCCTTCAACAGTATGTGTAGGATCTACAATAACTGAGAGTGATGCTACAACCGGTGGTTCGTGGAGCAGCAGTAATACCGGCGTTGCAACTATTACTTCAGGCGGAGTCATTACAGGTGTTTCGTCAGGTACAGCAACTATTTACTATGTAGTCAGCGGATGTTATGCTTATAAAACTGTAACAGTAAGCAGCGCTTCATCCATATCCGGGTCTTCCACTGTTTGTGCAGGCTCCACAATAACATTGAGTACTTCTACTACCGGAGGCTCCTGGAGCAGTAGCGATACAACAAAAGCCAAGGTGAGCACAGGTGGAGTTGTTACCGGTGTTGCAGGGGGTACTTGTACAATTTACTATTCTGTCAGCGGATGTTACGCATATAAAACATTAACTGTTACCGGAGGATCTACAATCTCAGGCCCTTCATCTGTTTGTATAGGCTCCACAATTACATTGAGTGACGCGACTTCAGGCGGCTACTGGTTCTCAGGCAGCACAGCAGTTGCTACTGTAAGTTCAGGCGGAGTGGTAACAGGTATTGCTGCAGGAACTTGCCTTATTTCGTATTATGTGAGCGGATGTGTTACCACAAAAACAATTACGGTTACCACTGGGGCTTCTGCCATTTCAGGTCCTTCCACAGTTTGTGTTGGCTCTACAATTACAGAGACCGATGCAACAACAGGCGGCTCATGGAGCAGCAGTAACACTGCCGTAGCATCCATAGGTGCAACAAGTGGAGTTATAACAGGTGTTTCCGCCGGAACAGCAACTATCTACTACATAGCTGGCGGATGTTACGCTTATAAAACAGTGACAGTTACCACCGCAGCAACATTATCCGGGTCTTCAACAGTTTGTGTTGGATCCACGATAACATTGAGTACTTCCACAACTGGTGGCAGCTGGATCAGCAGTGATACAACCAAAGGAACGGTTAGTTCAGGTGGAGTGGTTACCGGCATAGGAGCAGGAACTTGTACTATTTACTACTCAGTAGGCGGATGTTACGCATATAAAACTGTAACTGTTACCAGTGGATCAACTATTTACGGACCTTCAACAGTTTGCGCAGGTTCTACAATAACATTGAGTGATGCTACCTCAGGCGGAACCTGGATAACCAGCAGTACGTCGATTGCGACTGTTAGTACTGGCGGTGTGGTTACAGGTGTTTCAGCGGGAGTAGTAAATATTTATTATTCAGCAGGTGGATGTTATGCATATCATACTGTTACTGTAACCGGAGGAGCTACTATCTATGGCCCTTCAACAGTTTGTGCAGGATCCACAATAACATTAAGTGACGCAACTTCAGGCGGCACCTGGATCACCAGCAGTACTTCAATTGCAACCGTTAGCACAGCCGGTGTGGTTACAGGTGTTTCATCAGGTAGCTGTACCATATACTATTCTGTAGGCGGATGTTATGCTTATCATACTGTAACTGTTACCGGTGGAACAATCTCAGGTCCTTCTACAGTTTGTATCGGCTCCACAATAACTTTAAGCAGTGCTACTACAGGTGGTACCTGGACTACAAGCGGTACTTCGATAGCAACGGTTAGTTCCGGCGGTGTGGTAACAGGTGTTTCTGCAGGTACATGTACCATTTATTATTTAGTGGGCGGATGTTATGCTTATAAAACTGTAACTGTCACCGGAGGTTCTACAATCTACGGGCCTTCAACAGTATGTACAGGTTCTACAATAACCTTAAGTGATGCTACTTCAGGCGGTTCATGGATATCAGGCAGTACATCGATAGCAACTGTGAATCCTACCAGTGGTGTTGTTACCGGTGTTTCTGCAGGTGTATTGAATATTTATTACAGTGCTGGCGGATGTTATGCTTATCATACTGTAACAGTTACAGGGGGCGCTACTATCTATGGACCTTCCACAGTTTGTGCGGGTTCCACAATAACTTTAAGTACTGCAACTACAGGAGGTACCTGGACTTGCAGCAGTTCATCAGTTGCTACAGTTAGCTCTGGTGGAGTGGTTACCGGTGTTTCAGCAGGTACTTGTAATATCTACTATTCTGTGGGCGGATGTTATGCTTATCATACTGTTACTGTTAGCGGTGGAGCAATATCCGGGCCTTCTACAGTTTGCACTGGCTCCACAATAACATTAAGCAGCGCGACAACAGGAGGTACCTGGACTACAAGCAGTTCTACAGTTGCTACTGTTAGTTCCGGCGGTGTTATCACCGGCGTTTCATCAGGCACTTGTACTATTTATTATTTAGTGGGCGGATGTTATGCATATAAAACAGTAACGGTTACCGGGGGATCTTCCATCTCTGGTCCTTCAACAGTATGTGCAGGTTCTACAATAACTTTAAGCGATGCAACTTCAGGTGGTACTTGGTTTGCAGGAAGCACTTCAATTGCAACTGTTAGTTCAGGTGGCGTCGTTACGGGAGTATCAGCAGGAGTAACAAGTATATATTATGTTGTTGGTGGCTGTTATGCTTACTATTCAGTTACTGTTACCGGAGGCGCTACTATCTACGGGCCTTCTACAGTTTGTGCTGGATCCACAATAACTTTAAGTGACGCAACTTCAGGCGGTACCTGGATTACCAGCAGCACTTCAATTGCAACAGTTAGTACAGGTGGTGTGGTTACCGGTGTTTCGGCAGGTACTTGTAATATTTATTATTCAGTGGGCGGATGTTATGCTTACCATACTGTTACGGTTACAGGTGGGGCTACTATCTATGGGCCTTCCACAGTTTGTACAGGTTCCACAATAACTTTAAGTGATGCAACCTCTGGCGGTACCTGGATTACCAGCAGTACTTCTACAGCAACCGTTAGTTCCGGAGGAGTGGTTACCGGCGTTTCCGGAGGTACATGTACTATTTATTATTCCGTTGGAGGATGTTATGCTTATCATACCGTTACCGTTACAGGAGGCGCTACTATCTACGGGCCTTCCACAGTTTGTGTCAGCTCAACAATAACTTTAAGCGATGCAACATCAGGAGGTACCTGGACTTCAAGTAGTACTTCAATAGCAACAGTTAGTTCCACTGGAGTTGTTACCGGTATTTCTTCAGGCACTTGTAACATTTACTATTTAGTTGGCGGATGTTATGCTTACCATACGGTAACAGTTACCGGTACTGCTCCTATCTATGGGCCATCCTCAGTATATGTTGGTTCCACAATAACTTTATCAGATGCAACAACCGGCGGTACATGGATAAGCAGTAGTACATCATTAGCCACGATTTCAACTGGTGGTGTGGTTACCGGGGTAAGCACCGGAGTATTAAATATCTACTATGTAATTGGAGGATGTGGTGCTTATCATACAGTTACTGTTCTGTCAGCGCCTCCCGGATATATTAGCGGCACAGTTGTTACCGGCTCTCCGAAAGGTACATCAGGTGACATGCCTGTTATTGGCTTGCTCATTAACCTGAAAGATGTTGCCAATAATGTAATTACATATACGAATACAGACAATACCGGAGCATATTCTTTCAACAGCTTGCCTAATGGCGATTATATCATTTATCCGCAGGATATTGATTATATTACTACCCCATCTCCGGTTATTACCCTTGGTGGTTCTGCCGTATCAGTAACCGGAATTAATTTCAAAGAATATACTTCAACAAAAACTATTGTACCAGTTATTGCAACAGGTATAAAATCAATATCCAATGTTGGCGAACTGAGTATTTTCCCTAATCCAACTAATGGCAATCTGAACATTAAGTGGGGAAATCAGTTACCTGGAATTGCTAATGTAGTAATAACAGATGTGGTAGGTCGTGAAGTATATAAATCCGGTTTAAACATTAATACTGAATCCGGGCAAACACAAATTGGATTATCCGGTTTGAATAATGGTGTTTATCTCATTACAATTAAGTCTGATAATATTTATTATAGCAGCAAACTGATTTTGCAAAAATAATGAATAGGATGATAATGATTATTTTTAAGCTCCCGGTCTAAAAACCGGGAGCTTTTTTTAACCATAAATTACTACAATATTTAACCCGGATTTTGCAGTCAAATCAAACGTGTAGCTTAGAAATATGACCAGATAAAAGAATTCTCAGAATGTCCCGATTCCACCATTTCCAACTGCACAGCAGTTGGATTTTGAATAGCAAAAGTCAATACTGGCAATGGTTTCAGCTGACGCAAACTTAAAAAAAGTTATCTACTGCAAAATCCGGGTTGAAATGATAGCGATCCCGTTGCTTTTGCAACCGTTCTTGTTTTTTCTTTTCTTCCTCTATTAGATGATTACCTAGAAATTTTTGTTGATGCAAGCTTAGAAACTTGTAAAGCACGTGATATAAAAGGATTGTATAAATTGGCGGAGCAGGGGAAAATTAAAAACTTTACAGGCATTGACAGCCCCTATGAAAGACCTGCTTCGCCTGACATTCATTTGCATACGGACACTGAATCAGTTAACAATTGTGTGAATAAAATACTCCATTATCTCAACCAAAAAAATGTTATTACTATTCAAGTAGCACTCCAATTACAATGATTGACTTTATGTCAAAGCCTGATTACTTTTACATTCTTAGTTTGTAAGTTTATGAATGAACATTATTTTCTTAAAAGTAACCGCATCGGCTTTCGTACATGGTCGTTTGATGACATGGATATTGCCATTGAACTGTGGAGTGCTCCAGAAACTACTAAATATGTTGGTGGCCCATTATCAAGTTCTCAAGTGCAAAGACGCCTGTTAACAGAAAGGGCAATTTTGCGGTTGCACAACATACAATACTGGCCGATGTTTTTGTTAGAAACAAATGAGCTTATTGGCTATTGTGGGCTAAGGCCATACAAGCCTGCCGATAAAATATATGAAATTGGTATTCTCATCAAATCTGCATTTTGGGGCAAAGGATTTGGCGAAGAAGCAGCGCAAACCGTAATTGATTATGCGTTTACCGTTTTAAGGGCAAGCTCACTCTTTGCCGTTCATAACATAGCAAATACTCATTCAAAACCGCTACTTCTGAAATTAGGATTCCATTATAGTCATGAAGAATATTCTGTAAGCACCGGTCAACATGATCCTTCATACACACTTATCAGATGATATGACCCAAAGATGGAATTATTTAGAACGGTCTTTTAGCTGTTCTTACTTGGATAAGTAATGGGGCCACCGATAATATGATGCATATCAACTGATTCCATCAGAGTATCATCCAAAGGTTCCATGCTTTTAAGACTTTGGGCACGACACATTCTTTCAATCATCCAATCTAATGTTGATTGAAGTTTATCCACTTTAGCATGTAAGAGTTTAATATCTTCTTCCATCTTTATATAATTAAAGTATTTGTATATAATTCAGAAAACATTATTTATGTTGGCAATATTAGTGATGTTTTCTAAAGATGAGTTAGGAGATACTTGAACACAGCAAGAACATGTTGTTATATGCGCCTTATAACTTCCTTCGGCAGTTGACTCAATCGTATATGCCCATGAATCAAGCAGAGAATTTTTTAGTTCTTTATTTGGTACGTTATTGCCATCAGTATCCATATTCTTAGATTTATTTATATCCAAAATAATCGTTGTACCATTGATATTGTTTCATGATCCAGTCGTAAACGTCTTTTCCGAGAATTGATTTCGCATCTGACGGCTTCATTTGAAGTGATGACCGGATGTCGTGGAGTCCGGCAAAGCCATAAATCTCGTCATCCTCTTTGGTTGTTTGTTCTATGTGTTCGAAATTATTTTTGAAAGGCTCTATGCCAAGGTATTGATACACTCGTTTCATTTCCATTTCGGGGTGTAGGCAAAGGGACTCATACTTGATAAAAAGCATTTTTTTGTCTATGCCTTGCCGCATGGCTTCAGAAAGGCGTTCTACGGCAAGCCCAATCGGTGGTGAATTGAACCAAATATCTACACGCTTTGGAGTGCTGGTGCCCTGCATAGTAGCGTGGTTTACAATGCTATTCGATTTGTGCTGGTTTTGACGGAACATCTTTTCCATTGAGGCTATAATATCAGGCAGAGAGCGGACAAGGCAGATGATCTTGGGATCTGGATAAAAACTGTTGATAAAATCGTAATGCGCAAAATGCCCTCTGGATTTATCTATAACAAACGGCTTATCAGTAATCGCATTATAATAGCCGTGGATACCTTCCCGGCAAAAGCCTAAAAAAGCCTTTTTCATCAGATTTGCATCCTGAGCTTTGAACTCCGGGCTTTCTGTGTAGTTATGGCGTGCGGCATAGAGAAGTTCCAGCAAACCGCTTGTTGACGATGCATAAAACCGTGGATCCTGATTCATGAGGTTCTGGAATACGGTACTGCCAACACGAGGCAGGGATGACTGGAAGAAGATTTTATCAGGCATGTTGTAAATTCAAAGAAAAATTAAAGTAGTTAGCTAAGGTATTATGCAGAAACCCATTCATTGCCTCTCTTTTGGAGAAGTGTTGGATGGGCATAATCTCCTGCTAATTCTTTACATATATAGTATTTGCTTCGTAGTCGAATCCGTTAAGCTCAAAAGAGCCTTCCAACTCACAGAAGCCACGGGTCAGCAGGTATTCGTCAATTTCAGGTTTCAGAGTGTGGCCTTCGTAGTAGGGTTTAAGACCTACCTCAGTCATGATGATACGGGTGTTCTTCAGGATATTGTCTGCCCCTTTTAACACCAGTAATTCTGCACCCTGAACATCCATCCACATAATATCCACTTCCGATATGTTGTTATTTTCGCACCAGTTATCCAGTGTATCTGCCTGAACTGCGATCTCTGTCTGAACAAGATTCTGCCCGAAAGGAGTACCGTTAAGCCCATCCATAAACCGGAACATGGAGGACGCTCCTACATTGGGGGTAGAGCTTAACTCCGGGTCCACAGCAAAGAAAGGTATTTCTCCCGTTGAATCGCCTAATGCCAGATTATGCACCTTAATGCGGTTCTTATTATGGTCATCCAATTTATTGTGCCTGTTTACGCATAGCTCATATGAAGCCGGTACCGGCTCAAAAGCATCAATTTTGGCATCCTGAAAAAATTGTGCGAACTCAATACTTTGACCAAGATGACAACTGCCGATTTCCAGAACTTGTTTTATATTTGAAAGATCAGCTTTGCCTGCCAAACGAGCGAGCCTGCTGGCAACCATGCTATTGCTATTATTTTCAGTATTTACATTTTCGGCGATTCTCAGGTTTCCATTCTGATATGTGTTTCCATGAAGCGCCAATTTACCCTGCATAAGGGCATTTGCTATTTTGGCAGCATTATATATCTCTCCTTCATGGTTGTAAGGAAATTCAATTGGCGTACCGGTTATATTGAATTTGCTAAGGAAAGAGTGCTTCAATTCTGGTTTAACCGTTGGGGGATTGGCAATAACATTGGTATGCATATCATAACCGAATTGTGCGGCCACCATAGGGTCTATGAGGCAAACTACTGATGGTAAGCCAAGAGCCGCCGCTGCATGTTGACTGAAACTGTCAATAAGCAACCGCTTATCGCTCATCATTAATAGCACGGCAAGAGCACGGAAATTCGCATGTACGGGTGTAACATTCTGCAATGCCAACTGATCTTCACGCCTGATATGGAATATCTGATAATCATTAGCAAAGGCGTTTACTATATATTGGGCGATGGCTAATGGAATATCCCGTGTCCAAGAGTATTTATTGGGCTGGTTTTGCGCTCCACCGTTGGTCTGAACAACCATAATCGGCTTTTGAGACTGAAACTGGTTGGAATAGAAACCCCTCTCCCTGCTGTTAATGAACAGTTCTGGTTGTTCTCCATTGTATTTTATCCCGAACATTTCGCACCATGTTTGAATAAGGTGGTGCCGGGCGGTAACAAAATCAATCTCCAGATAGGGATTGTGCAGCATGAGCTTTAGTTCCTGCCCTTTTACATTGCGCTGCCAGAAGTATTGCATTTCATGGAATGCAAGGTTCTGGTCCACATTATTATTGCAGAGAAAAACATCGGGGTAACCCGAGATCACTATTAGTTCGTCATCTGGGTATTGCGCTTTTATAGCCTTGCATACGGCAGTAGCAATGATGCATTTCCCCAAGCCGCCATCTATCTGAAAGATTATTTTCATGTTTTATTTTTAAATATATATTATATCCTGTTAAAATATTTTTACTTACTCTTTTACAAATTTACTAATTGCCTGTCTTTCATTATCTATTATCCTGATCATATACATTCCTCGCGAGAGCTGATGTACAGATATATTATCCGTATTCAGCACTCCTTCCAGCAAGGTGCGCCCCACCATATCCAGAACTTGATACTGTACTCCAGCAAGCGTAGCATACTCTATATCCAGATACAACACATCTGCAACCGGATTCGGGTATGTCCATAATGATCCGTTAGCCGTTGAAGACAGATGAGGTGAGGCTACCCCTGTCTTATCTATTGTAACTATATGCCCAACTGAAGTAGTGCTGTCATAACACCCCCATGTGGCGGTAGAGACCACTCTTGCCGTAATAGTATCTATGCCTGGACCCTTGGTATAAGAAACAAATGGCACAGTGGTCGTTGCAAATTGAATGCCATGATTCATCCAGCGAATGGCATAGCTGGGTCCGGCATTAGCCACTGTAGCAGTCACTGTAACGGTGGTGCCAGCTTTGGCAATAACTGTACCCGAAAGGGAAATAGCAGGAACAATGTATATAATGGGGTAAGTCACTTTTCGCACCTCAGCATTAAAAGCATCAGAAATATATAGGCTTCCACAGCCATCAACGGCCAAACCGTTTGGATCTTTCAACTGAGCAGCAGTCGCCGGGCCTCCATCCCCGCTGAAGCCGGGAGTGCCATTACCTGCTACGGTATATATTGTGCCTGTTGTGTTTATTCGATAAATTTCAGCGAAATTATCATCAGAACAATATAAGTTTCCCTCTGCATCAAATCTAAGATATATAGGTTTCAATTTCGATGAAGTAGCTGGTATGCCTCCCACGGTGACCGCAGTTAACCCATTACCAGCAACTGTCGTGATAATTCCTGTCGCCACATCCACTTTGCGAACCCGAACGACTTCAGCTATATATAAATTTCCTACACTATCTGTAGTGATTCCATTCGGATAGTATAATTCGCTTGTATCTGCCAGCCCGTTGTCTCCATTATAACCAGCAATACCAGTACCTGCTATTGTAGAAATGATACCAGAAGGGTTAACTTTTCTGATTCGTTGATTTAACTGATCTGAAATATACAAGTTATTATTTTTATCAATGCAAATAAACCATGGAGTGTTTAAATTAGCATTGGTAGCCGGTAATCCATCCCCGGAAAAACCAGCGGTTCCATTTCCAGCTATAGTAGTAATAATACCTGTTTTTTGATCTACCCTGCGTATACGATTATTACCAACATCTGCAATCAACAAATTGCCAGCAGTATCAAGTGCAACGTCATGAACACTATTAACCATTGCCGCAGTGGCAGGGACTCCATCTCCTCCAAACCCTGAAACTCCGGTTCCAGCAATGGTTGTGATAATATTTAATGGAGAGACCATACGTATCCGGTTGTCACATGCAACATAATAATTACCTTGCATGTCAAATACAGCGCCCTGAGGCCCTAAAACCTGAGCTGCTGTGGCAGGACCTCCATCTCCCAATGTGGAACCTCCTCCAGCAAATGGAGTAATAATCTGAGCAAAAACAGAATAATTATTAATATTTGCGAATATGATGAATGCAAGAGTCTTTAAGATTCTTTTCATGGCTTTTCAGAATATTTATTTTTATGAATATTAAATTGCGTTTATGTCAAAGAATGACATTAGTAATAATTAATGTACATAAACTCTGCATGTTGTCGAGCAATGATAAATTGTACCTGTTGGAAATGAAGTAACAGCAAATTCGTTAGGTGTATTCAGAATAACCATTCCATTAACCCAGAGTGCATTGTTGATGAGCGATGAAGTGATATTGCATCCGAATATACCTGAATAGTTGCATCCATGATCGGAATTGCCTGAGCCACCGAAAATACTGGAATACCCACCTGAAAGAGTATTTGAATTACCACCAATGACAACAGAATTGCAAGCCGTATCTATAATATTCCCGCTACCTCCGGCGATAGAAGAAAATGCATAGCCTTCATTGATAACATTATCGCATCCACCACCAATAAAATGCCAGCAACCGCAGCAAATAGTATTGCAACTGCCTGAAAATATACCATTATAAGTACCCTGATACAAAGAGGATGCCGATCCGTAAATGCAATTTAGCTGGCCTCCACCAATAGTGTTATAACAGCTAAGCCCGGTTGCATGACTGATGCTGTTCCCGCTACCGCCGACCATTGAGTCGGATATGTATCCTGAAACAGTATTAGCGCAACCGCCGATAATTATAGTTCCTTCGCCTCCGCAAACATTATTACATAAACCACCGCCGGTAAAACCATAATCCGATACGTATGGCCCAGCTACAGCGCAGTTCTTGAAACCTGAGACAATAGTATTGCTTAAGCCACTTACTTGAACGCAACAGCCAGTACCGATAAAGCTGCCAGCGCCATTCGTAGAATTATGGTCACCTGAAACTATAACGGCCCCATCACCGTTTGTTATATTAGCGCATCCTGTGCCAATCATACCATAAGCTGAAGGGCAGACGGTATTACAGACCCCTCCCCCAATAAATGCATCGCAGGAATTGCAGATTAAGTTCTTAGTCCCACCAAGGATGGTACTCGACTCGCTTTGATTATAAGTATCATAGGGCCCGGAAATACAGTTGCAATAACCACCGGTAATAACAGCCGTTAAACTTCCCCCTACACAGTGACCGCCACCACCACCTATATAGGAGCAATCGGAAATATATACACCAGAATTGGTAATACAATGACCAATACCGCCACCGATAAAGCTATGCGGAACTTTTAAATCAATGATTTGCTGTGCGCCGCCCAAAATCGTGCCATACCTGCCGGATACTGTGTTGTTGCAACCGCCACCAATAAAGGCATTACAGCCACTGCCGCCAGCAACGGCACTAACCACTGTATTCAACTGGCCGCCAAAGACGGAACTATAAACCCCTGCCTGCATTATGGTATTCTGGCTGCCGCCCTCAATGATGCCATAAGATGCTGTTAGCGTATTGGTTTTCCCGCTGCTAACGGTTGAAGCTATGCCTCCATTAATGCAGTTGCGGCGACCACCTGAAATAGTGCTGTTACAATCACCAGTAAAAATACAGTTGGTGTTGCCGCCACTAATTACGCTGTTAGGTGCAGTGGTACCAATGATATTGTGCAGGCCTCCGTTAATTACACCTCCGTCGGAGCCAGTAGCTATATTATTGCAGCAGCCGCCTCCAATAAATGATTTGATGCTTTGCACTGCATTGCAACAGCCCCCCCCTATGAAGAGATAATTTGCTGACCGAATGCAATTGGCTGCGCCACCCATAATAACGCCATTGGACACAACCGGGAAGATGCAGTTATGGCATCCACCTCCGATAAAGCCATTCAAAGATCTGTTGACAATAGTGCTGTCAATACAATTGCATGCTCCCCCGCTGATCGTGCCATAGGTCGAAAACGAGGTGTTGACTTTATTGCATAGTCCACCACCAATGAAAGCAGCATTGCTTATAATAGTATTCAGGCATCCCCCAGCGATAACGCCAGACGAAACGCCTGTGCAAATCATATTTGATATGCCACCGCCGACAGATCCACGGGGAGAGTTCGCATCTATGCAGTTATAAAAACCACCGCCTATGGTTCCGTAGGTTGAATTAGTATTGACCCTGTTTTGAGCACCACCCCCTATAAAAGAAAAATTACTTGTGATGGAATTATTACAGCCTCCGGGAAGTGAGCCCGAATTGACAGGTGTTATACAATTGTTTTGACCGCCTCCTAAAAATGCGTATGCGGAGCCTGAACATACCTTATTGGTGTTTCCTCCGCCTAAAACGCCATATACAGCCGTTTGGTCAATGATGTTGATACAGCCACCACCAATAAAGCTATACGGAGCACTATTACATACTTCATTTGAATTTCCACCGCCTATCACGGAGCAGGCAGCGCCAGGATGTATGCGGTTGATGGTACCACCACCTATAAAACTACCATTGGCATCGTTTCCTATACCGGTTACGCCTGTAATACTGTTGTTACACCCCCCCATGATAACACCACAACAGGAGAAAATGTCTATTTTATTGCAGCACCCTGCCCCTATAAACGAATTATCCGAAAATATTTTATTGCAAATACCGCTGCCAATGGCACTAATAGGAGACTGGATATTGTTACTCAGTCCACCACCAATGAAAGAGTAATTGCCGGAGGCGCTTATCAAATTGCAACACCCACCAGCGATGGAAGCGCAGCTAACGCCAATCATGCTGTTATAATACCCTGAACCCGTAAAATTCGCATTTCCACTATTAATGATATTGCCATAACCATTGGAAATAGTATTGTAACTACCGGCAGATATGGAGTTGGCACCGCCATTATCAATAGTATTATAGTAACCGGAAACTGTATTACCACAACCATTGCTGATTGTATTAAAGCAACCATTACCTCCGGCAGCTACATTAATTGTATTGCTACAACCCATGATTATAGTAGAGCAATCAGCGGAATTGGTGTGGGATGCAGTGAGAGGGCCACCTAATATGCTGGAATCTGTACTGGTCATAGTCCCGGCACTTGTGGGACCAGTTGCAATTGTTTTCATGGCACCCGTAATGCCTGCATTACAAAAAATTTGAAATGGCATAAAAAAAATTTAATGTGGATGAATGGTGTCAGGGACTTTGTATTAATTTAAATTTATTTACTAAGCAACGATGAAATAATTTTTAATTAATTTGTCTTTTTTTTATTTTCATTAATAAAACTATTTGCACTTTTACATGTCTATTGATGGACCTACCCAAAAACAAGAGGCTATTGCCGAACCGCCATCTCCAAACTACTGTTGGAGTGCAACTGCACCCGCCGCTGACGTATGTTGTGTTGATCTGTGAAAAACAATTTTGTTTTAATACAACGAACAAAAAAGATAAGATTGCTGCTATTAAAAAAGTTGTCATAGATTAAGGCATAATATTTCAAAATTTACTTTACATAAACAGAACATAAACCACCACTGCAACAATAATATAATGCGCCTGATGGAAGACCAGTACAGGAGTTAGGCATATTAGTTACCACCAAACTATTGACCCAAAAGTTCGAATCACAAGTATGTGCATACACTGAAAGAAAATTTTATCAGGCATCAGGTAATAGTTATTACTGGATTCTTACAAAAATTGGATTGTCTTTGCTTTTCAACGAATCTAATGATTTATTATCAAAATCAAATACTTCTTGAAAATTATTTTTAAACACTACTTTTATACAATTACTTTCTATTAAAATAAGTAAGGTTGAATATAAATACCTCGTCAATAAATTTGTAAAAACAATAAAATTTTATGCCTGATTTTACATATAGAGCATTGACTTTGGATGCATATTTCGAGAAGATATTTTACATTAATTTGAAAAAAGACGCTTCCCGGAATATAAATATGATTAGCCAATTCAAAAAATTCGACATCACTAATTATGAAAGGTTTGAAGCAATAGAATTAACCGAATTGCCAGAGGTGGAGAAATTCCGAAACTTTAATAAGAATGACCTAAAATATCTTAAAGGTCAGTTGTCATGTCGTGCATCGCATATTGCATGTATAAAAATGGCTAAACAACGGAATTATGCAAAAATACTCATACTGGAAGATGATGTTGCATTCACTGAAAATCCCAATCAATTATTAACGCAAAATCAGGAAATATTAAATGATTGGGATATGCTGTATTTTGGTGGACTTATTGAACCATTTTTCAGAAATCAAATAGTTTGCACACATGCTTATGCTGTAAAAAATACCCTGTATGAAAACATAATACACATGGCTGATGCCTCCGGAATGGAAATTGATAACTTTTATGCAAAAATCATACAGCACATGAGCTATAATTATAACCAGTCAGGCAAATATAATATCAGGATTATAATGCCGTTTAATACTATTTATCAAAGTATATCATTATATTGCCCTAATGAAGATGCTATATTCTATTGACTTGTTGATGGCAAAAAATGAACATCCACCACCCTGAAATTCAAGTTCTGTTGTAAGGCGGATTGAAAAGCAAAATGACCAAAATCATAAATTTGCCATTTGATTGTAGGTATTTTCCGTCAACTAATTTATCTTTCACTAAAATTTTAAAAATGACTTTTTCATCCCTCAGACATTTTCTGACCTTATTATTTGCTGTCATTTCGATAAATGCTTTCGCAAAAAATACTCAGAAGGTTATCCTACATTTCAACGGTTACAAAGGTAATATCGCATATAGAACCGGCGCACCTACCTTCTTGGAATACCATTACTTCTATGTAAGCAATCCTAAGGGTGATACTGTGATTGAGTTAGAGGGAACTGCTGACGAACTTTACTATTTCGATAATGGCGCATATTTGGACTCATCGGCATTTTCCTTTTACAAAAAGGATGGTCATATCATATCGCAATCCTCGACAGAATCGGTAGATTTCAAAGTAATTAAGGACAAAAATGGCAATGATTCTATCCCGGTATTTACATTTAAGACATGCACCATTAAGGTTAAAACTAACGGTTTAACATCCCCGTATATGTTTTCACCCTTTGCCTTGATAAAAGGGCAGTCCTCTACTAACGGGGCTAGTTTCAACTATGTTACTGGCGATATGACCGTTACACTTATTAAGGACATGAGATATACTCTTGACAATGGTGGGCTAAATGTAATATTTATGCACGATGGCATGGGAGATGAAGCAGACACAACGGTTACTGCAATACCTTTCAAAGTTGATAAAAATGGCTTTGTAAAAACAAGTCTACCAGGAGCAGCAATAGGAATTGGAAATACTCTTTCATTCAATACTTCAACTGTTACAGTTGATCCTTTTATTATTACTGGTCAATCAAATATTTCGGTGAGAATACCTAATGGCAATGGTGGCAATCGCTATATTACAAAGCCCACGAAAGTAACAGTATTCAAGTACTTAGCTAACATGATATTCTGGAATGATGCGGGTAATCATCTGCGTACATTCTTTTTCAGGGAATTGTAATCTATAACCTTAAATGAAAAGAACTTGTACTACTGAAAGTACAAGTTCGTAAAACTATTTTTCTTCGTCAACACTAAGTGCTTCCAGACTTACCTAATACGCATCTTCATTATCTGGGTTACATATTGAACACCAATAACAAAAATTATTACCTTGATGATTGGCACTACCGCATTCACCGGTATGTTCACAACGACTATCCATGTTCACAACTTCATGTATGTTCTTGGTTGAATGAATGTGGAGTGTTTCCTCTTTTTGTTCATCAACTAACATAACATCTTCTTCCGAATAATGTATTTCTGAATCTCGATACATATGCGAATGTTTTTAAAAAATGAAATCCAGGAAGCCTGAATCAACATAAAGATATGTATAATTTAAACTTCAATTGCGAAAAAGTTTTTGCACAAAATGAAAAGAACTTGTACTTATGGGAGTACAAGTTCTTTTCATTTTGTGCCTTGCTGACTTTTAGTTCCCGGCTAATTCCAAAGTATAGTTGAACAGCTTTGAATCCGTATCCCTTTGATTTTGGAATGATTTTTTCAGTTTGTCATGTATCACTTCATTAAAGGCATTGTATAGATGCCACATATTAGGAGCAGTATTCAATAAGCCGCTTTCCCTGTTAATGATGCCAATAACAGTCCTGGCATTGAGTGAAGGCGCCGGGTTCTTTTCACTTGACTCATACATGAACAATTTCAAATCCTCACAAGTTAGCTTTACATACTCTTCAATGTTGTCAATCCTTTTCTCAGCCAGTACCTCAAATTTGCGCTTCAATTCAAAATACTCATTGTTCATAAACTTAGCTATCAAATATTTTATGTTTGGCATAACCACCTCTGCAATTTCTCCCCGGTGTTTGATGTTAAACCCGATTTGTGAATTAGCTATATGCAGCCCGTTATTACAGATTTTGCGGTAGAAACCGAAGTGGCCCGAAGTGCGGGTAGAACCGTCATAGCTATTCGTGAAACGAAGCATTGGTCTTAATTCGTCCATCCCGTTCTTTACTGTGATAGCCAGTGAATCATCATTCAAAATATGGTCAACTGCGAATGAACGGTTTTCCCTGTTTATGCTGCGGGTAGCGGTTGAAATGTTTGCCTCTAAAAGCATGTTTTCTACTCCTGCATAGAATACTTCGTTTGGCAGGTGTCCGTATGAATTGCTCACTACGTTTACAATCTTGCCGTCAGAAAGTATCACTTTGTCTACCCGATAGCTCAGCGTATTTTTGATAAGTATGCGGAAGGCTTTCCACCATGTCCTACGAACCAGCCGTTCAATGACTATCTGAAAGAAATAGGCAAAAACATACCTTCACTAAAGAAGCCGTTTCTGAAAAAGATAACCAGAGGTGGACAGGTGCAGGTAGAAAAATATGAGAAATGGCAATTGCTTCAGAGTCATACAGCAAGGAGGACCTTCTGCACGTTGGAGCATATGAAGGGTACGCCGATATTCACTATCATGGCTATATCGGGGCACAAGGATGTAAAGGTGTTCAAGAACTATGTTAAATCAAATGGGGAGGAGAACGCAGAAATCATGCGTAATGCGTGGCGGGAGCGTGGCGAAGTTTAATAAATACATGGCATATAATGTAAAAGACCCCGAAAATGGGGTCTTTTGCATTTGAAATGGCTTAAAAAAATGCCACAAATTCTGCCACAAATAAAAATAAAGCGTTGTAAATACTTGATTTACAACGCTTTACAACTCTACTTGTGACCCGGATTGGATTCGAACCAATGACCCCCAGCTTAGAAGGCTGGTGCTCTATCCAGCTGAGCTACCGAGCCGGCTCAACTTGAATTCAAAAAGTGTGCAAAAGTAAAGAAAATATCGTTAATAAACAGGTTATTTATTATCCATGCCCGGTGGGGCTTCTCCGTCTTTTAATATAGTCACCGGAATAAGGTCAGTGAGGTAGTTCCACATTTCATTATTCCATCTGAATCCATCGTATTGCCCGCTCGGCGCGTATGTATATTTACGACGGGGGTCATTTCCCTGTGAAACTAATTTATCAAAGATGATAACTTTCTTTTCTTCATCCCAATTCATTGAGGCCTGAACGCCTTTTTTGTATTCCAGAACAAAGCGGTTAATCCTTTGCTTAGGGAAATTTTCTGACGCCACACCAAAAATTGGCGCACCAAAGGTTACACCATGTTCATCTATTGTCATAGGGTCAAGCACTTTCCTGTTGCTTAATGGGCTGGATGCATTGAGTCCGAAAAGAGTATATACAGCATGGCCGTTAACCTCGTGAGACATGATGCGGTAAATTATCGCTCCAAACCATTTTCTATTAGTTAAAATACTGTCTGCGGCACCCTTTCCTAACTGATCCGCATAATCAAGCAGCCCATACAATTTTAATTTTTCCTCTGGCATTTGTATGGCCCCGTAATACCGTTTTAATACAGTAGAAGGGGTTATCTCCCAGTTGAATATGCGGAAAGCATTATCATCACTGTAAATAATATTTATCTTTTCTTTTAGCTTGTCGAAAGGATAATAATAGGAATTAGGAATTTTCAGAGCATGAATTAATTGCCTTACAAACCGCTCTGAATAGGAAATATGCGTATCAGGTAAAAAGGCATTATACATAGAATCAGCGGTGGAAATCAAAGAATCTTCCATGATTTGGAACCGTTCCATGTTCTGGGGTGGTATTTCCTGAGAAAATGCCATGCCTCCGGCAAAAAGCGTACAAACAAACGCCATGAAAACAAATATTTTCTTTACCATTGTAATCACGATTTTCATTACCTCAAACCTAAACATTTTTTTGTTAAAAATACTATAAGTTGACATAACTATGTTTTTCACGTAAAAGCCATTAATTTGGCGCCAAATTAGCTTGCCTGATGCACTTAATACAACAAATACTGTTTATTATTTCCTCAATTGCCGCCATATATATATTCACCAAGAAGGTTACGGAAATGCGGCGTAATATAATGCTGGGGCGTGCTGAAGACCTCAGCGACCATAAAAGTGAACGCTGGAAAAACATGGCGCTCCTGGCTCTTGGACAAAAAAAGATGTTCAAAAGACCGTTACCCGCTTTGCTGCACCTTGCCGTTTATGCGGGGTTTATCATCATCAATATTGAGATACTGGAAATATTTCTGGATGGAGCGTTTGGTATGCACCGTTTGTTCGTGCCAGTAATCGGCCCGGATTTGTATTCATTCCTGATTGGATTCTTTGAAATTCTCGCATCAATGGTGCTGATAGCGTGTGTCATATTTCTGATACGCAGAAATATCCTGAAAGTGAAGCGTTTCAATATGAAAGAGCTAAACGGCTGGCCACGCGAAGACGCTAATATTATCCTGATTACAGAGGTAATACTCATGAGCCTGTTCCTGACCATGAATTCTGCCGACCTTGCATTGCAAAGCCATAATGCCGAACATTATACACATACAGCAACATTCTGGATAACCGGTAATTTTGCCGGTATGTTTTCCGGCCTTTCAGATGGCACATTGATGGCTATTGAGCGTGGCTGCTGGTGGCTGCATATCCTGGGCGTGTTCTTTTTCCTCAACTATCTGCCCTACTCCAAGCACTTCCATGTGATACTTGCATTCCCTAACGCCTACTATTCCAAACTGATACCGCAGGGCGAAATAAAGAATATGCCGGAAATACAGAACGAGGTACTGTATATGATGGAGCCGGATAAAGCCCCGGCAACCTCTGCTGAAACGGAACAAAAGCGCTTCGGAGCTAAGGATGTTATGGACCTTAGCTGGAAAAACCTGCTGGATGCATACTCCTGCACCGAGTGTGGACGATGCACCGCAGTATGCCCCGCTAACCTCACCGGCAAGAAACTATCTCCCCGCAAAATAATGATGGATACCCGCGACCGCCTGGAAGAAGTGGGTAAGAATATTAACCTCAATAAAGAGTTTAAAGATGATGGAAAATCTTTACTGAAGGACTATATAACAATAGAAGAACTCCGGGCCTGCACCACCTGCCAGGCATGTGTAGAAGCCTGCCCGGTAACTATTGATCCAATATCTATTATCATGCAATTACGCCGCAACTTAGTAATGGAAGAAAGCAATGCCCCGCAGGAATGGAATATGATGTTTGGAAACATAGAAAACAACATGGCACCCTGGAAATTTAGTCCTGATGACAGGGATGCGTGGGTGAATAGTTAATGGCTCAATGGCTTAATTGCTCAATGGCTTAATTAATGTGAAAATGTGAAGAAAATTTTAAGGTAATTTTACTTTTCAAAGAATTAAAATGGCTGAGGAAAATAAGGGTATATATTTTACTGAACTGACACTCGAAAACGTAAGGTGTTTTGGAGATAAAGCTGTTTTGAAATTAAGTAATGATAAAGGCGATTGGAGCAGGTGGAATGTGATATTGGGGGATAATGGAACAGGGAAAACCACTTTATTGCAATGTCTAGCAGGAATGGAATTACAATTAGATTCAGTTTTAAATGATGATGTAAATCTCGATTTCCAAGATCACTCAAAAAATGAATGGAGTCCGACAATTTTTTTAAACAGCAAAACTTTTTTTTACAATACGAAATATAACGACGTTTCCGAGTATAGAAGTAAATCCTTTGTTTCAACAGAGACTATACGAGTTTTAGTAAAAGCCGATGTATTTAGCGAAGAAACGTCAAATAATGTACAAATTGGATTTGGAAATTACAATTCTCTATGGAGAATTAATTGGCGCATATCCACTAAAGTAGAAGCATTTAAAAATTTATTTATTTTAGGATATGGGGCAAACAGATCTATAGATTTCCAAATTTTATCTGAGAAAGAAATCGAACCGGAAAATTCTAAAACTTTATTTGATGAAGAAGCAAAACTTATTAATGCTGAAGAGTGGCTTTATCAGATGGAATTTGCTGCAAGTAGAGAATCGGAAATTAAAAAGGAAGCAATTGAAAAACGTGATTTAATTATTAGTTGCCTTAAAAATATTTTACCAGATATCACCGAGATAAGGTTTAAAGAACCGACAACAATTGATAAGCCTATCCCTCTTCTTGAATTCAAAACTCTTTATGGATGGGTAAGTATAAAAGAGTTGAGTTTTGGCTACAAAACTATGGTTGCATGGATAGTTGATGTAGCTGCAAGAATGTTTAAGAGGTATTCAAATTCTGATAACCCGTTGGAAGAACCAGTGGTTATACTTGTTGATGAAATAGACCTGCACCTACATCCCAAATGGCAAAGGCAGATTTTTGACTTTTTGGAAAAGCGTTTTCCAAGAGCTCAATTCATTGTTACTGCTCACAGCCCGCTCATAGTGCAAAGTGCGCCTAAAGATGCTAATATTATTGTGCTCAAAAAGGAAAAAGTTGGAGATGAGTATGTGGTGAAAATTGATAACGATGTAGAATCTGTGAGGAACTGGCGTATAGACCAGATAATGAGTAGTGATATTTTCGGATTGAACACTTCACGTAATCCTGAAATAGAAATGCAAATGTTAGAACGAAAAAAATTGTTACAAAGAAACGATCTAAATGAAGATGAAAAGAAAAGATTAGATGAACTGAATGAAATATCTTATAATTTACCCACGGCAGATAACCCATCTGATATTGAAGCAATGGAAATCATTAGAAAAGCGGCCACATTTTTAAAGAATAAACAAAACGGGAATGATACAAATCAGAAATAAAATTGGTTCTGTAGCTCCCAAAGTTTTAACTAATGAAGGAGTTGCAAAAACTGATAACTATAAAACTGAATTCAACAACGGAGCAACTGAATTCAAATTTGATTCAGGGATTTATGGGCATAAAGAAGTAAAAGAAAGACTGGTAACATTGCAGCAGGGTAAATGTTGCTTTTGCGAGTCGAAAATAAGGCATATATCTTATGGTGATGTAGAACATTACAGGCCAAAAGCCGGATGGGTACAAAATAATGAGCCAATTAATAAACCTGGTTATTACTGGCTCGCTTATGATTGGGACAACTTACTGTTATCTTGCCAACTTTGCAATCAGCAATTTAAGAAGAACTACTTTCCATTACTAACTGAAAATAGCAGGGCAAGAAATCATAATGAGGATATAAATAATGAAGACCCGTTATTCATACATCCGGCAAATGAAAACCCTGAAGAATATATTGAGTTTAATGAAGAAATGCCAATAGCGGTTGATAATAAAATCAGGGGGACTGTAACTATTACCAATCTTGGATTAGACAGAGAACTTTTAAATGAGCAACGAAAGAAAACTTTGAATATGGTTAGCGATATATACAATTTAGCTAAAAATTTTCCTGATAATCCACCGGAACTCAAGAAGGTAGCAAAAGATAAAATAACCAAATACCATGTAGATTCTGGAAGAGATGAAACTGAATACGCCTCCATGCTTCGATGTTTTTTCAGAAAGAACCCTATAGATTTTTAGATGAGCTTAAATCAGTAATATTTTGAATTTTGAATTTTAACTTTTGAATTTTTTAGTTTATGTCCATAAAATCAATGGCTGAATATGCGGCGAACGGAGAAACCCCGGAAATAGTTTTTTGGGTGGGTTGTGCCGGTAGCTTCGACCAGCGTGCACAAAAAATCACTAAAGCATTTGCCCAGATACTTGATAAGGTAGGTATTAAATTTGCGATACTTGGTAAGGAAGAAATGTGTACCGGCGACCCTGCGCGCAGAGCAGGTAATGAGTTCCTGTTCCAGATGATGGCGTATAATAATATTCATACACTGAATACTTACGGCATTAAAAAGGTGGTAACGATTTGCCCGCATTGCTTTAATATCTTTAAGAATGAATATCCTGCCCTTGGAGGAAATTACGAGGTAATGCACCACACTACTTTTTTACAACAATTGATAAATGAAGGCCGCATAAAACTGAAAGACGGCGGCGCATTCAAAGGCAAAACAATCACTTATCACGATAGCTGTTACCTGGGCAGGGGCAATGGTATCTATGAAGCTCCACGCGAAGTTTTGCAGGCATTTGATACACAGCTTGTGGAAATGAAAAGCTGCCGCAGCAATGGTATGTGTTGCGGTGCAGGTGGGGCTCAGATGTTCAAAGAAGAAGAAGCAGGTACAACAAGAGTGAATTTTGAACGGGCAAATCAGGCTATGGAAACCGGAGCTACGGTAATAGCCTCCAACTGCCCGTTTTGTATGACTATGCTGACAGATGGCGTAAAGAATAAGGAAAAGGAAGATTCGGTGAAGGTGCTGGATATTGCTGAAATGGTGGCGATGTCTTTGTAAAGTCAAAATTCAAAAGTCAAAACCCAAAAGTTTACCGCGACTTAATAAACTCTCTGGCATAATTTTAATAGAATATAGCTGCAACTCCATAAATTTACGTTATTGGGGATATAGGTGAATTTATTATTATGAAAAACAAAACATTAGTACTCGGAGCATCAGAAAACCCAGAACGATATAGCAATAAAGCTATCCTGAAATTATTAAGTAAGGGGTACGAAGTAGTAGCTATAGGTAAAAAAGCAGGAAAGGTAAAGAATGTAGAAATACAGACACAGCCAGTGAAAACCGATGATATTGATACAGTAACCCTTTATCTTAATCCTCTTCATCAACAACCATATTACGATTACATCCGTTCCTTAAAACCCCGCCGTATTATCTTTAATCCCGGCGCCGAAAATGAAGAACTGGAAAGCCTTGCCGCACAAGATGGTATTGATATTCTTGAAGCTTGTACGTTGGTTATGTTGGGAACAGGGCAGTATTGAGATTAAGGCAAAAGTTAAAAGTGAAAACCAAAAAGTTTTTCTATTGTACCCAAGAAAGTTCCTGATATTTACGTCTATATAGTAAAGGGGTAAATCAAATGTCAACATCTAAAGCCGCACCAGTCATTTTCCTGAAATCCATTATTGGGTTATTTGCCTTTGTTTTCATTCAAACTTCTATTTTACAAGCACAAGAAATAAGAGGCAGAATACTTGATGAAAAAAAAGAACCGCTACCAAGCGCAGTAATACAAGTATATCAGAATGGGATTTTTAAAGGTGGCGGTGTAACGGATTACGATGGTGATTATATGATCGGACGATTGGCTACCGGAGATTACGATATTTTAGTAATCTATGCACGCTTCGATTCTCTAATTATTAAAACAGTCAAAGTAAATGAAAGCCAGATAACAACTCTGAATAGTGTACTAGAACTACCACAATGGCATAGGCATAGGCATAGCCATATTACAACTTATTATTCTTCTATTTCCGGTGCAATTACTGGACAAATACTTGATAACAAGAAAAACCCCTTAAGGGCTTTATTGCAAGCATTTCAAAATAACAAATTAATAGCGCTCGTTGAAACAGATATTGATGGTTATTATTATTTCAATCAAATAGAACCTGGATTTTATAATTTGAAAATAAAATGTAAAAAATATAGAGAAACTGTCGCTAATGCAGTAATAGTTACACAAGATAATATTTCAACAGTAAACATTAATCTTGAATTGGGCAACGATACTTGTTCAACCCCGAGCATAAAGCAATATTCGCCTTCGTCCATACAAACTGATCATGATTTCAATAAACTGATAAATAAAATGGTTGAAGATATTGTACCAATGGAGAATTATCAATATCAGCAAAAATGACCCCCACAAACGAAATCAACAGCCAACGGAGAAGACCATGCTACTTTGAAAAACGGTACGATCAAAAATCAAACAAAACAATTGGTGCAAACAGAAATCAAACTTGACATGGACAACCCCACCAAAAGAACCTACACCCGCGAAGAAATAAACAACATGCCCACCAGGTAATCCAACCAGTTAACCTTTTAACCCTTTAACCCTTTAACCATAATCACCCCAGCCACAACGCCCCGCCTACGCTATCCCTGCTGGCGCCTGTAACGCTGCTGAGCACATTTACTTCTTCCCGCCACCTGAGCGTGCCTATCAGTGCCATTACCAGGGCTTCTTTATATTTCACCACATTCGCGTCTGGCACCACTACAGTTACTTTATAAGGAGTCAGCAGCTTCTGTAATTGCGCAATTAAAAAGACATTGAAAGCTCCGCCGCCGGTAGCTAATAGTGTTGCATGGTCCTTCCTGTGCGGATGTTGTTTTACTGCTTCTGCTATCTGCTCGGCAATGTGTTGGGTAGCCGTATGCAGCAGGTCAAAATTTTTGTGACTGCTTTCTAATAATTTCGGGAACACCAGGTCTCGTGCGGCCTCATTACTCAACGATTTAGGCGGTTGCTGCTGGTAGTAATCACCGTTATTCAGTTCGTCAAGTACATTTACTAATAAGCCTCCCCTGGCAGCCATAGCGCCGTCCTTGTCCATCGCTTCACCTTCCATTTCTGCCAGGGCATTTAAAATCTGGTTTGCCGGGCATATATCAAATGCCAGTAAAGATCCCTTATGTGGCACAGTAATATTGGCTATGCCTCCTATATTCAGCAGATAATCATAATTGCTGAATAACAGCTTATCCCCAATAGGTACTATAGGAGCGCCTTGCCCATCCAGCGCCACATCCATTGCCCGAAGGTCACTGATTACAGGTAAGCCTGTAATAGCCGCTATTGCAGCGCCATCGCCTACCTGGAAGGTAGTATTATTTTCCGGCTCATGAAAAACCGTATGCCCATGCGATGCTATAAAATGCACCTTATGACTTAACTCATACTGCGCAATAAATTCGTTTATTCTTTCCCCCAGATACTTTCCATATCCGGTATGCAACTTTAAAAAATCACTTACATTAATATCTGACGCATGTTGCAATGCCGTTATCCATTTATCGCTATAAGGAAGACAATCCGCCTGCAGTATCTCATAGCTCCACTGCCCTCTAACCTCCTCCAATTGAACATACGCTATATCCAGTCCATCCAAAGAACTGCCTGACATCAACCCGATAACTTTATAAACCATGCTGCAAAAATAGAAATTTGTAATTGGGAAATTGATGATTGGAATTAGGAATTTGTAATCGGGAATTTGGATTGCTACCTGAACTTTTTGGTTTTAACTTTTAAATTTTGACTTAAAGTTTACAAATCCCATTCGCTCTCCAGCCACTCTTTCATTTTCAAATCTGTAAAGTCTATTTTAATGGGGACTATTGACGCAAAGCCTTCATTAAGGGCATCCACATCTGTTCCCGGCTCTTTATCCATGAATATGAATTTACCGGTCATCCAATAATAATCCTTTCCGCGCGGGTCAACCCTGTGCTCGAATTCTTCCGCCCACCTTGCATTCGCTTGCCGGCATATTTTCATGCCCTTAAATGTTTCCTTAGTAACTATCGGAATATTCACATTCAGTAAAATATGAGGTGGCATCTTTTGGGCAAGCATCCGTTGGGTAAGGTCGCGCGCAACCATTCCTGCTACCGTAAAATCTGCGTCAAATTTATAATCCAGTAAGGACAGCCCGATAGAAGGCACCCCCTCTATGGCTGCTTCCATAGCGGCGCTCATAGTACCTGAGTAGATAATATTGATAGAATGATTGGCGCCATGGTTTATGCCGCTAAGGCATATATCGGGCCTTTTGTGCAGTATTTTATCGCGCGCCAGTTTCACACAATCGGCGGGGGTACCGCTGCACTGCCATGATTCCACTCCTTCCCCTTCAAACACATGCACCTTATTAAGCCGGAGCGGATCGCCAATAGTTATCGCATGTCCCATACCCGATTGAGGGCTATCGGGCGCTACTACAATTACCTGTCCTAAATCTTTTACCGCCTCTACCAATGCCAGAATGCCCGGAGATGTTATACCGTCATCGTTAGTAATAAGGATAACGGGCTTTTGTTTGTTCATGGTTAATTCAAAAGTCAAAAATCAAAATTCAAAAGAGTGGTTGATACCTCTCTAAATCATGCTACAAAGATAAGCACAATACTGGCCGTTGATAATATTATTAAGTAACCTTGCTTAGGAATCTGGCTTTAGTTATTTATCTTTATACCTTAAAATTTATCAATGAAAATTTCTAAAATAGAAATTAAGGATTTTCACCAATTCAAGGATTTAACTATTGACCTGACTTATCCTAAAGGTCATGCAAAAGAGGGACAACCTTTGAGTAAGGTTTGCTTTATAGGACAAAGCGGTACAGGGAAAACAAGTATATTGGAGTTGATTCCGAAATTCTTATATAATTACGATACACAACTCATTGAAAAATCTAATTACGACTTGAATTTAGAGAATATAGAAATCACTGTCGTATTTGGCAACAAAAATGAATACGAAAGCAAAATAAGGTTCAACTCGCATAAAGGCAACAGAGAATATTTAAGCGGCTGGGAATGGGGTGAAAACAAACATGCAAATGAAGAAGTAAATTATGAAATCGTTGCTGATTTTCTTGATAACAAATGGATTAATGGAACATCAACTAAGCCTATCTATTTTCCAGCAAATCTGAATTTCGATATGGAAATAAAGATGGGCGACTCTTTAATAGACACTGAAATAATTGATTTCAGTACACAAAAAGTTGCATTGGTCTGGAATTTAATTTTAGAAAAAGTAAAAAAATATCAAGAAAAGGAACTTCAGATAAGACAGGAATTATCCAAAATCGTTGAGCAATACTCTGATAACTTAGATATCATAAGAACAGAGCTCAAAAAGCTCGAAGATTGGAAAGAAAGAGAATTTAACCCTATTAAGGATATAGCGGATCATTGTCTTGATGAATTGTTGTTACCTTTCAAGTTGAAAGTAAAAACCGAACTTGACATCAAGATAAAAGACGATATTGGATTTATCAAATTAGTAGACGTTGCTAAAAAAGAAATACCGGATAGTTTATGGAGCACAGGAACTAAACAAGTAGTTTTAAGTGCAATGCCTTTATACCTCTTAAAGCCAAATCATACTATCATATTGTTTGATGAACCGGAACGCTCTTTGTATCCAGATATGCAACGATTTATTGTTGAATATTATTCCTCATTTACAAAAAAATGTCAATTTATTTATGCTACACATTCGCCAATTATTGCTTCCAATTTTGAACCTTGGGAAATCGTGGAGCTAAAGTTTAATGAAGCTGGAAAAATATACAGGGAACTGTATTATGATGGTGAAAACCATATTAATAATTACAAATGGAATCCTAGGTATATGCGATGGGATGATATTCTGCAACGTATTTTCGATATGGAAAGTGATGGCAGTCCCGCACGGAAACAAAAGCTGGATGAATTAGCTATGAATAATGTGAAATTTAAGAAACTAAAACAAGCTGGTAAAGAAGATAGCGATGAAGCTAAGAGTATCCTGAAAAATATCAGCCACTTATCCAAAGACCTTTCACAATGGGATTTAAAGAATTATGCAAAAGATTGACAAAACTGCAGATAAAATCCTGTCAACAAAATATAAAAGCTGGCTGGATAAACTGATTGAAGAAAACACCATACATGATGGAAGGTACTGTTACTATTATGATGATATAGTAATGAATTTGTTCAAATGCCAGTCAGGCGTTTGCACTTATACTGAGATGTATATTTGCCCAACAGAGTTGTATGCGAACGGGAACTGGACAAAAGGAAGATATAAAATACCGGATAATGCTGAATATAAACGAATAGACCACTTAGGTGAATTAGAGCATTTGGATGCAGAAGATAAAAAGTTGCATTACTGGAATTGGGACAATCTTTTTATGATTCATGCAAAAATAAACAGCATTAAATCTGATGCTGTATTAGTGCCTTATTTAAAACCCGACTTAGAAGATTATTTTCCTGAAAAATATTTTGATTACGATGATGAGACTCACCGTTTCATACCCAATACGGATATAGAAGACCCTATTATTACTAAAGAAATTCAAAACATGATTGACAAGGTATTATACCTCAATCATGGTGTGGTAAGAAATGAAAGAAGGGACTATATCAATGTTATCAGGGACAAAAGAGAAAGAGGCGAACCCTATGTTATTGATAGATTCTTCACTTCCATTAAATGGACGCTCTAATAAGAATCTAATCACTAGTAACCTCCGCAACTATGGTTAATGATTTCAGGTGGAGGAAGTAAGGAAATGTCTCACCTCATCGAATATTACTTGCTATGATTTAAACTGTTAATTCAAATACCCTATTCCCGGAATTACGAATGGAAAATGCTAACAGCCTAAAAACAATGGCTGTCTCTTGTGTTTGAGACAGCCCTTTTTCAAAAATATTCTTAATTGCAAATTACACACTTACAGCCCAGCCATGAATATCAGTCTTGCGGCCATAGCGGATGTCTGCCAATTCCTTTTTGAGCCAGTTGGCCACTTCCCATGTTTCCATTGGAGGGAGCAGCATTTTATCTTCATGGAAGGTAAGCGCATATATGGGCGCTATGGATGCGGCGGTGCCGGTACCAAAGGCCTCTTTCAGTTGCCCGCTTCTGTAAGCTGCTTCTATTTCATCTATGCTTAACGGACGCTCTTCAACTATGATGCCCTTCTCGCGGAGCAAGGTAATAACACTGTCGCGGGTAACGCCTGCCAATATGGTATCCTGCGTAATATCAGGTGTTATTACCTTATCCCCTATTACAAAGAACACATTCATAGTGCCGATTTCCTGCACATATTTATGCTCAAAACCATCTGTCCAGAGTATCTGGTCATAGCCCATTTTCTTTATCTGCTGTGTGGGATACATGCTCATGCCATAGTTGCCTGCCGCCTTGGTGAAGCCTATGCCACCGGGGAAAGCTCGTACGTACTTGTCCTGCACATAGATAGATACCGGGTGATTGTAATAAGGCCCTGCCGGGCTGGTAATGATCATGAACATGAATTTTTCTGCCGGGCGAACACCGATAAACTCATCTATCGCCAGCATGAAGGGGCGGATATACAAGGAGGACTCCTCTCCGGTTGGTATCCAGTCGCGGTCAAGGTCAATTAACTTGCGCATACCTTCAATAAATATGTACTCAGGGACTTCCGGCATGGCCATACGCTCTGCGGAGCGGTTCATACGGGTCCAGTTATCATAAGGACGGAATATGAGCGGATTGCCTTCCGGGTCTTTATATGCCTTGACGCCTTCAAATATCGCCTGGCCATAATGAAAAAACGTAGTCGCCGGGCTAAACGTCAGATCATGGAATGGCATTATTTCCGGTTGTTTCCAAACGCCATCTTCATAATATGCAACCAACATGTGGTCAGAATATGTTTTACCGAACTGAATATTAGAAGGGTCCAACTCGCCAATC
Organism: uncultured Bacteroidota bacterium; assembly: GCA_903887005.1. Lineage (GTDB taxonomy): Bacteria > Bacteroidota > Bacteroidia > Chitinophagales > Chitinophagaceae > Nemorincola. The sequence continues at coordinate 34,321 of CAISOH010000026.1, forward strand.
CGGCTATTTTCCACTTTACTAACCTTAATGTCTAACGCAGTTACGATCATAATGCCCAAATTAAATTAATATTGTAAAGATTATTTTTGCAAATAAACAACTTTTTTGGGGAAACCTTTATGATGGCGGTCAACTTTCGGTTTTTGAGATGATGCATTATTAGGGGAGACGGAAGCATTCCGAATATGGAGGCGGAAGCATTCCGTCTCTACCACAAAATAAATTTTATTATATGGAATATATTAATATTATTAAAACAGACATTGTTGCAAACAAACATGATGTGTTTTGGGAAGATATTTCTTCCTTTATTGACAATGCTAGTCCAAGGCCGGTACTTATTATCGTAAATGACTGCGAACAAGGGAGTGCAGAAAACCTTCAATTGCAGAAAATGCTGGATGCCTGCAGGCTGCAACCTGAACAATTTAATATTATCAGGCTGCAAAAAGACGATCAGGTTGCCTGGCATCAATTGCGGGAGCGTCTTGATCCCAACATTATATTTTTAATAGGCATTATGCCCATACAGTTAGGTATATCCGCTTTTTTCAGGCTGAATGCTCCTAATAGTTTTAACGACAGGATATGGTTGCCAACACTTGATATTGCTGAATTGGAGAAACATGCGGATATAAAAAAACAATTATGGATTAATGGGATAAAGCCTGTTTTTATTGATAAGCCTCTCCCCCTTCGACAATAGCTCAGGACAAGTTAGGAGAGGTGAGGCCGAATGAAACGAGAACAGGTGTGCCACACTTTGAAAGAGTGGCACACCTCCAGTTTACAAATGTTAATTTTAGATTTCAAATTTGCCGTCACCTGAACAAATATTAAAACAATACTGGGGCTACAACAGCTTCCGCCCGTTGCAGGAGGAGATAATCAACAGCATCCTTGACAACAGGGATACGCTGGCGCTCCTGCCTACAGGAGGTGGAAAATCTTTGTGTTTCCAGGTCCCGGCATTGCTGAAAGATGGCTTTTGTATGGTCATATCGCCGCTTATTGCATTGATGCAGGACCAGGTAAGCCGGCTAAAACACCTTGATATTCCGGCAGCCTGTATCCATTCCGGTATGCATTATTATGATGTGCGGCGCACGCTTGATAATGCCATGCATGGAGCCTATAAACTATTATATATTTCTCCTGAAAGATTGCAGACCACCTTATTCCGGGAGTATATGACTGAATTTGACGTGAGTATGATAGCGGTTGACGAGGCGCATTGTATTTCACAATGGGGACATGACTTCCGGCCAGACTATCTGAAAATAGCAAGCGCAAGGGAAGTATTTCCAAACGCCCCTATCCTTGCGCTGACAGCCACTGCTACTACTGATGTAAGGCAGGATATAGTAAAGCAATTACAATTTCAAGACCCTGCAGTATTTAAGCAGAGTTTTGCCAGGGATAATATCTTTTATAGCATAAACTACAGCGAGAATAAAAATGCAGATACATTAAATAGTATCCATAAAAAAAATTGCAGTATTATCTATACCCGCAGCCGGAAGCAGACAGAAGCAATCGGCAATTACCTGGAGCAATCAGGTATGGAGACGGCTGTTTATCATGCAGGTTTATCGAAAGAGAAAAGGGAAGATGCGCAGGAGCAATGGATGACAAACCGTGCACCTGTAATGGTTGCTACAACTGCTTTCGGTATGGGGATTGACAAGCCGGATGTACGTATGGTGTTGCATTATGACGCACCTGAACATCTCGAAGCTTATTACCAGGAAGCCGGAAGGGCCGGCCGCGACGGAGCAACCTCATTAGCCGTGGCATTTTATAACAGCGCTGATATAAAACGCCTGCATGATAGTATAGCGTTGCAGTTTCCTCCGGAAGCTTATCTGCGACAGGTGTACCAGGCTGTTGTGGAATATCTGCAGATTCCCATAGGCACTGAGCCGGATAAATACTACCCTTTTGACCTGTTTGATTTTTGCAGAAAATTCTCCCTGCAGGCAAACCAGGCCATACACGCCCTTAAACTATTAGAGCGGGAGGAGCTTTGGACGCTGAGTGAATCAGTCTATAGCCCGGCTACTGTACAGTTTATTGTTGACCGGCATATTTTAGATGATCTGGATAAAGTCAATCCGGAATTGGGATATGTAACAATTGGCCTTTTGCGGATGTATAATACCATTTTTCATTTCCCTACTTCTGTCAGGGAATCTGCGATAGCCAAACAGCTAAAGATGAAACAGGAGGAAGTGGTGCAGTCATTGGAACAATTGAACAGAATGGGAATTGTAGCATATAATAAGCCCGGCGAAGGCCCGCAAATGTTCTTCCATCATTATCGCGTTGACAGCCGCCATCTTATCATAGACCTGAACCGTATCCATATTTTGCGCAAACGCCATGAGGCGCGCACAGAAGCAATGATAGATTTCCTTGAAAATACAAGTGTATGCCGGGAACGGATACTATTATCTTACTTCGGTGAAAAACCACAGAAAGATTGTGGGCATTGCGATGTATGCCGGGATAAACAGGCTGTAAATTTCAATCATAAAGAACTATGGAATGAGTTATTAAACAAAATAAAACAAACGGGGAATACTACCGTAAAGGAATTGGTAACACCCTACCCTGCTGCCATGAAAGCTGATATGCTGGCACTAATCAGGAATATGCTGGATGAAGGAATTGTTTTTTTAGAAAAAGGAGAACTATACTTCACACCGGATAAAAATGTGCAAAAGAGGTTTCTCGCAAAGGCGCAAAGCCGCAAAGGATAATGAATTGAAATAAGTAAATTATAAAATCAAGACCGCAAAGTCCCGCGAATTAATCAATGCACAATTTTATGTGGCTGCAAGTATA
>CAISOH010000027.1 GCA_903887005.1 uncultured Bacteroidota bacterium
ATTAATTATTAATTATTAATGAATAGATATGAGTAATTAATTGTTTGTTGGATAGTGTGCCACAAATTGCAATCGTGGGATTCCATTTTGTGGCAGGTCTTCTGTAGCTTAGCCTCCATGATTGAATACATACTCTAAAAAAGCTCCAAATTCCACTAAAATATCAATCTTCCATAACGGGCTTGCCGAAACTTTACGCATTGCGATTTATTTTAAATATTCAATATGTATTAGTGTCCTAGAATTATGGGCAATAGGAGGAAATGCGTCTGACTTTTGTATGGCTCATTTTCGAGCATTGCTCATTTTCGAGCTTCCCGGATCATAAATAAATTATCAAATAACATTGTTGTTATTATGTAAAATTATAAAAATAGTAAGATTTATCATTAGATGCCAATAATTTACGAGCAATATAAAATTAAATACTAGTCATGAGCACTTTCTGGCATACGGTTTGATTTCTGAAAGCAATTGAGTTAAGTCATCACTTATACTGGTAGCTGGTTAAAAATGTGCTATGTCGGTTAAATTTTTAAAAAGTAAGGCGCGAGGGTGTGATTTTTATTTTATAAAACTACTAATTTAAGGGATTATAAATTCAAATTAAGATGGCATTTTTGTGTTGTTATTCAGGGCTTGTTTAATCATGATATTTCTATTCACAGATAATTCGATTGTCGTTAAACCATCTTCAATAGTATTGCACTGTGGGTGCTTTAATGATGGCTCCAGTAACAGATTTTGTTACAATGAAAATTTCAGTATATACATAATTGCTAATTATCATACAATATGACAAAGTATTTCTTTAAAAAAATGGGTATTTCAGTAAGATTATTGTTGATAATTTGCCTATTGGCATTTCAGCAGCATTCGTTTGCACAATGCGACCCAGGGAACATATATGACCAGATCATCAGTGGATATCACGCCTCCATGGCTCTCAGAAGCGATGATTCTTTTACCGTTTGGGGGCAGGAAATGGGGAGTAACGGTTCCACCAATATACTTCCGCAAACCCTCAATAAATTTCACTATTCTGCTCTTAAAGGAAAGCCATATAAAGTTGCTATTGGCGGAATCAGTGGCGCCAGTACAAATGACCAATGTCTTGCACTTACAGATACGGCATTGTATGTATGGTCTAATACAGGTAAGGTTTTATCAACCAGCCTGACATCAGGAACCACTCTGCAGAAAGTAAATCTCCCTACCAATCCGGCAAATGATACTTATACAGGATTACCTGCTGGTGTAACACCTGGGAGCGTAACTATGATGGTTGCTTCCTATCAGACTCTGGGGCTTCTTACAAGCGGAGGCAATGTTTATGTTATAACACAGGCAAGTGCCAATCTTCAGGGAGATGGTTCAACAACAGATTCATCTACCATTTGGCACAAGGTGAAAATAAATTCATCCACTTATCTTACAGGTGTTGTAGCTATCAGATGCCAGGTAACCAGCTCAACTTCGAATGCATTTATGGCAGTTACATCAAGCGGCCAAATATATACATGGGGATCAAATGTTTACCTAGGCGGAGGCGCTTCTATTGCTGCTACTGTTAAATATGCAACTCTGATGACCATACCCTGGGGATTCAGTTCCTCTAATATACCTAAAATGATTGCAATAACCGGAGGCTCTGGTATAAACAATACATATTATATTCTGAGCAAATCAGGGGTTTTGTGGTCTATGGGCGATAATGCTAATAAGCAGTGTGGTGATTTTACAACCACCAACCGAACCTCATTTGTTCATGTTCAAAGAACCAGTTCTGCAGTTGATTCTTTTACAAATGTCAGCTTTATTTCTGCACAGGAAGCTGATGCATCTTACGCGGCAGCAGCAATCGTGACAGATACAGGTAATTTATATGCATGGGGGTCTAATAGCTACTGTATGTTGGGGCAGCCCATTGGTTCTGCCACTTGTGACCCAAGTGTTCCCGGTGGATTTACACAGGGAACAGATAAAGCAATTTTTGCAGAGATTGGCGGGCATACATTTGTTTATTTAAAACAAAACTCGCCTCAGTTTTGCTATGTTGGCCATCAGGTGAGTGGCAGCATGGGAAGCAGTTTAATAGCATCAGGTAATGTTGCAAGTTTCGACTGCAGCTCACCGCCTTCTATTCCGATTTGCGGCTCAATTCCAGATACAGCAAGCCGTGTTAATTCAACAATTACAGCAGTTCCGGACACTATTGATGCCAGCGGCACTTCTATATCTGTAATAACGATACAATTAAAAAAGGGGTCCGGGGCTAATTTAACAACAAGCGGCGGAACAGTTGCTATTACTACTTCAGCAGGCACTCTCAGTGCCGTTAAGAATAATAATGACGGGACTTACACAGATACTTTAACAAGCTCTACCAGTGTAGCTACAGCAACATTACATTTTACTATTAATGGATATTCCGCCACACATACGGCCACAGTGTACTTTAAATCATGTGCCCCGAACATTACAACCCAGCCATCAAATGCCACCAAATGCACCGGATCAAATACAAGCTTTGGCCTGGCAGCTACAGGAAACAGCTTAACGTATAAATGGCAGGAGAATCAGGGTGGCGGGTATTCAGATCTTTCAAATGGAGGAGTTTATGCAGGAGTAACAACAAATACTGTAAGCCTTACAGGAGTAACCAATACTATGAACGGCTATACATATCGCTGCATCATTTCAGGAAGCTGCACTCCACCAGATACAACAGTGATTGTTACATTAACTGTGAACCCATTGCCCGCCGCCATTAGCGGAACAACAAGTATCTGTCTGGGCACCACGCCAACATTGACCGATGCTACGGCAAGCGGCACCTGGAGCAGCAGCGCTACTACTATTGCTACTATTGGCACTGGGTCAGGCACTGTGACAGCGGTTTTGGCAGGGACCTCTACAATTACTTATATGTTAGGTACCGGATGTTATATTACTACTCCTGTAACGATAAATCCTTTACCCACGACAGTTACCGCAAGCGGGGGCGGCACATTTTGCGGCAGCACCACTATTACGGCAGCTAATGGCAGCAGTGGCACTATTTATTATCAGGGAACCACTTCCGGTGGAACTTCCACCGCCACTACTTCTACTTCGCAGGTGGTATCTTCATCAGGAACTTATTATTTCAGAGCAAAATCTGCCGCAGGATGCTGGGGTACTGAAGGCAGTGTAGCAGTAACTATAAATGCTTTACCCACG
>CAISOH010000028.1 GCA_903887005.1 uncultured Bacteroidota bacterium
ATATAATTAATAATTATTTAACCAGATGATCAAAATCGGTATTATAGGATATGGATATTGGGGACCAAACCTCGTAAGGAATTTTTACTCAGCAAATGAATGTCAGGTTATATCGGTAGCAGATAGTAGAGACGAAAGACTATTACATGTAAAAAAAAGCTACCCTTCTATTAATCCGGTAAAAAATGCAGATGAAATTATAGAAGATACTGAGATTGATGCCGTTATTATTGCAACTCCTGTTTCTTCTCATTTTCATTTGGCAAAAAAAGCTTTGTTAAGCGGTAAGCATGTATTGATAGAAAAGCCAATGACAGCATCCTCAGATGAAGCAGAAGAACTTATCAATATAGCTAATTCGATGGGATTGATTTTAATGGTTGATCATACATTTTTATATACAGGTGCTGTTATCAAAATGAAAGAGTTAATAGATATGGGTAACCTTGGAAATATGAAATATATAGATTCAACCCGTATCAATTTAGGATTATTCCAGCAAGATATTAATGTATTATGGGATTTAGCTCCGCATGATATTTCTATTTTGAACTACTTGGTTTCTGAACGCCCAATCAGCGTGAACGCAACTGGCGTATCTCATACAAATAATGGTATAGAAAACATTGCTTACCTTACACTCAATTATAATTCGGGCTTTATTGCGCATTTTAATTGTTCATGGACTTCTCCGGTAAAGATCCGTATGATGCTATTAGGGGGTGATAAAAAAATGATTGTCTATAATGACATTGAACCAACTGAAAAAGTAAAAATATATGATACTGGTTACGATCATAAAACTGATGAAGATAAAAAGAGGGTTTTGATTGATTACCGGTCTGGTGATATGTTTGCCCCAAAATTAAAAACTACGGAAGCTTTAAGTAGGATGGCTAATGATTTTATTAATTCTATACTTCATAAAACTTCGCCTGTATCAAACTATGAGATAGGATTTGATGTGGTGAGGATACTGGAAGCCTCATCAATGTCATTAAAAAATAAGGGTATAGAAATATCATTAAAATAATTATTATGGAAACAATAACTATAAATAATGACAAACAGAGTCTTAATAATGTGAAAGTTGGTAAAGATGTGCGTATCTTTAATTTTGTAAATGCTTATGGTTGCAGTATAGATGATGGAAGCAAAGTAGGTGCGTTTGTTGAGATACAAAAAGGCGCTTCAATTGGTAAAAATTGTAAAATATCCAGCCACAGCTTTATTTGTGAAGGTGTGCATATTGCCGACAATGTTTTTATTGGGCATAATGTAACCTTTATAAATGATAAATTTCCACGTGCTGCAAATGAAGATGGAAGTATCCAAACAGATGCTGACTGGCAGTGTATAGAAACCTTTGTAGAAATTGGTGCTTCTATAGGTTCAAGTGCTACGATATTATGTGGTGTAAGAATCGGGAAAAATGCCATTGTGGGTGCAGGTTCAATTGTAACAAAAAATGTACCTGAAAATGCAATAGTTGCTGGTAATCCTGCAAAGATTATTAAATATGTAAAATAGTTATAATTATTTTTCTGATGAAAGACTCATTAACAATTAAAAAAATCCCATGCTTAGATCTAAAAGGACAGCATGAGCAAATAAAAAATGAAATATTTGAAGCTTTTGAAAAAGTATATGCTAATACAGCTTTTTCAGGTGGACCATTTGTTGAAGAATTTGAAAATAGTTTTGCGAAATATTGTGGAACAAAGTATGCTGTTGGCGTCAATAATGGCACATCTGCATTACATCTTGCTATGTTGGCCTTAAAAATAGGTGTTGGCGATGAAGTAATTGTGCCTGCCAATACTTTTATTGCTACTGCATGGGGAGTTTCTTATACTGGCGCGACCCCGGTTTTTGTGGATTGTGACCCTTTGACATGGGAAATTGATGTCACTAAAATCGAAGAAAAAATAACGCCCAAAACAAAGGCAATAATCGGCGTACATTTATATGGTATGCCTTTTGATATAGATGCAATTAAGGCAATCTGTACAAAATATAACCTGTTTTTATTAGAAGATGCGGCACAGGCGCAGGGGGCAAGATACAAAGGAGTAAATGTAGGTGGATTTGGTGAAATGGCATGCTTTAGCTTTTATCCAGGTAAAAATTTAGGTGCTTGTGGAGAAGCCGGTGGCATTGTTACGAATAACGAATTCTATAATAAGCACTTACATAGCTTGCGTAATCATGGTAGCACGGTCAGGTATTATCATGATGAAATAGGTTATAATATGCGCATGGGTGGTTTAGAAGGTGCTTCTCTTTCTGTGAAACTAAAATATTTAGAAGATTGGAACGGACGCAGGCGTACAATAGCAAATCGCTATCAAAATGAAATCACCAATACAAAGATTAAAATGCAATTACAACCCGATTGGGCTGATTCTATTTTCCATTTATTTGTTGTTACGGTTGAAGACAGGGAACATTTTATAAATTACTTAAACACTCAAAATATATTTCCAGGCCTTCATTATCCGGTTCCTTGCCATCTTCAAAAAGCATATGCATATTTGGGATATAAAGCTGGTGATTTGCCCAATGCTGAATACCTGGCAAATCATTGCGTTTCATTACCTATGTATGCTGAATTGGGTGATGATGAAGTACGCTGTGTAATAGATGCTATAAATAATTTTTAATTGAAAAAAGATCTATTGATTTTTCCTTTTAATGGGAATGGACTGGAGGCCTCCTCATGTTTAGGTGAAGAATTCAATTTAATTGGATTTGTTGATGATACTATTGAAAAACAAGGTCAACAAATTAATGGAGTTAAGGTTTTTTCAAGAAGTGCTTTTGAAAG
>CAISOH010000029.1 GCA_903887005.1 uncultured Bacteroidota bacterium
AAATCACTCATATAATTTGTTTAGGAAAAATATGTAGTTTTTAGAGATGCCCTTAAGACTATTGCTCTATTGCAATAGCTATTAAGTTAATACAATTTAGCGAAATGATATAAAAATCTTCAGAACCAGTTGTAAATAATAGTTATGGCCCAATATTCCGGAATGGTGCAAACAAAATTTGTTGGGATTTTTTATGGAATCTCATTGCCGGCGCTTCTTATTTATAAACACACTATCATGGACGCTACAAAACTTCTGCACGCCGACTATCTCGACATCATCTACGACAATCGCAACAAAAACTATGGTGCCTACGAACTGCGCAAACATTACAATCAACGGTTAGGAAAAGCAGTTGCATTTTTATTAACCGGATTTGGAGCATTGATTTGTTTTTCATTAGCTATGGTGAACAAGTCTGATATCCGAAATCCTTTTACCACTGTAGTTGCGCCTTCCATTGTTGCATTAAACGTCATCCCAAAAACACTGCCTAAATTAATCCATGAAACACCCCCACCACCACCACCTCATGTAAAGACAAAAATCCGTACAGAACCTGTAATAGACCCAACAGATAATGTGCCGGACGATAAGCAGATGATACAAAATAAAAACCTGACAAACGCAAACCCCGGGCTAACAAATAGCGGTGGCGATTCATCAGGAACAGATATAGTTCCTGTAAAGGGTACCGGCACAGGGGTTGCAATAATCTCTAAATCTGCAGAGCCTTTGAAATGGGTGGAGCAAATGCCGCAGTTTACAGGAGATATGGATGCTTATATAAGCAGTCATCTGCAATATCCGGATGCGGCCCAAAAATTAAATATTGATGGAAAAGTAATGATACGGTTTGTGGTTAACGAAGATGGTTCTGTAAGCGATGCAACTATAGCGCGTGGTATAGGTGGCGGATGTGACCAGGAAGCGCTGAGAATGGTAAGTGGTATGCCCAAATGGAAGCCCGGGAAACAAAACGGCAATGCCGTGAAAGTATATTTTACACTTCCAATAAATTTTGTGCTGAAATGATTTTTGGGTAGTGTTAAAACAATTGATTTTTGGTTCAGCTTTTTTGGGGTAAATGAGGCAGATGTGACACACCGAAAAAGGTGTGGCACATCTGTGAATGCGAAAATTTCAATTAAAATCCCAGGAAAGCTTTTTAAAACAAATTTCCTGTACAAATAGGTGTCCAATACTTCAAAAGTGTGGGATACTTATGGAATAACATATTAACCAATTAATCTTTCAATAATTTATCCCATTATTAAACTACAGACAAATTAATTAGGTTTGCAGCCACAAATAAAAAACATGCAACAAACTGTATTAGAACAAATGCAAAGTATGGGCCATGAGCAGGTCGTATATTGCCAGGACCCACATACCGGACTAAACGCTATTATAGCCATACATAATACTACGCTTGGCCCTTCCCTCGGCGGCACACGCTTATGGAACTATAACACTCATGAAGAAGCGCTTACAGACGCACTGCGCCTGAGCCGCGGTATGACCTATAAATCGGCCATCAGCGGGCTGAACCTGGGCGGCGGCAAGGCCGTGCTTATTGGTGACGCCTCAAAACTGAAGTGTGAAGCATACTGGCGCAGGTATGGTAAATTCGTTAACAGCCTGAATGGTAAATACATTACTGCCGAAGATGTGAATACTTCATCCATTGATATGGAATATATTGGTATGGAAACAAAATTTGTTACCGGTAAGCCAGAATATATGGGAGGAAGCGGAGACCCTTCGCCCCTTACAGCCTATGGAGTATATATGGGTATGAAGGCGGCTGCTAAAAAGGCATGGGGAAGCGACAGCCTAAGTGGTAAAAAAATATTGGTGCAGGGTGCAGGCAATGTAGGACAGTATCTGATGGGACACCTGGTGGAAGAGGGCGCTAAATTGTATATCTGCGACATCAATGAAGCTAAACTAAAACAGGCCAAACAAAAATATCCGAAGGTGGAAGTGGTGGATAACAAAAACATATTCGACCTGGATATTGACATATATGCACCTTGTGCCCTTGGAGCTACTGTAAATACGGAAAGCATCAATAAAATGAAATGCCCGGTAATAGCAGGCGCCGCTAATAACCAGCTTGCGGATGAAAATATACATGGACCTATGCTGGTAGAAAAAGGCATTATTTATGTGCCTGACTTTTTAATTAACGCGGGTGGCATTATCAATATCAGTATTGAAATAGACGGTTATAATTACGACCGTGCAATAAATACAGTAGGCAAGATATACAACAGGGCTCTGGATATTTTCGACATCGCCGAAAAGGAAAATATACATACTCAACTCGCGGCAATGCGGATGGCTGAAAAAAGGATAAAAGATATAGCCAATATCAGGGTAGGGATATAAGCGGACTTAATAAAGAACAGAAAAAACCGGAATCGCTATAAAAGCTTTCCGGTTTTTTTATGAAGTTGAAGATAACCGATTATACGGTGTGCCAAATTTCAATCCAAAATCTGTATTATTTCTTTTGCTGCGATTTGATCAGTAGTTGATTGTAATATTGAGTCCTGGCAGAATCTCCCAATAGCCGGTAAATATTTGTCAGGCTGCTAAAAACATTAGGAGGCTGGTCTGGGTCTATACGCAATGCCATATTATAGTACTTTATCGCTTCAGGGAAATGGCCCGTATTACCATAAGCCGCAGCAAGGTTGGAAAGTATATCAGTTTGTGTGCTGTCTGTTCTTACATATCGTGTTAATATCCGTATTGTAGAATCAAAAACACCTCTTCGCAAATAGGCAGCGCCTAAATTATTATTTGCCTGGTGATTTCCGGGATCAGTCGTCAAAACAGCCCTGTAGCAAGCTATTGCAGAATCATCACGATCCCCGAATTCATAAGCAAATCCCTTTAGCAGGTACACTTCCGGAGTTGGTAATATCTCCAGACTCCTGTTAAAATGAGCTATTGCCTTATTGTATATCTCTCTTTTAGCAGCAGGATTGGTTTCCGTATTGATCATCTTTGTATATTCTACGCCCAGTAAATTATGCGCCCTCCAGCTATTGGGAGCTGTCTCTGCCCCGCTTTCATAAAGTACAAGGTTGCTTTTCCATTTTTCATTTTCCGCTATCGTAGTCACACTATACAATACGGCGACGGCAATAAGCACAATGAATACTTTTTTACCATTGACGTAATTGAGATGCTCCACATCTGACTTGAACATCCAGGAAACAAAAAACACCAGGGCTATGCAATAACCGAGTGAGGCAGTATAAACAAATCTTTCAGCCATAGTCGCCCCGATGTCAACCAGAATATTTGAAGTGAGTGCAACTAAGGCAAAATAAAATAAGATGCAGTAAGAAAAAATATTCTTCCGTTTCAGATTCATAAGCGCATAAACCAACATCCCAACAAGGACAGCCAATGAAAACAGCGCTTTGGGGTCGGCAAGCCCAATAATCGGGATCTGGTTAAATGAATAATCATAAGATAAAGGATGCGGAAAAATCAGCAATAAAACATACTTCAATTGAATAAAGAGGGCCGTTGCCAGTTTTTCGGAATAGTTAGCTGCGGCCATCAGCGCATTATTATTTACCAATATCCTTACTTTTTCTCCTTCACTCTCGATAAACGCCATGCGCATCAGCATATAAATGCCTGCAACGACAAGGTAAGGAGCGCTTGCAATTAATATCCTCCGGGGGCTTGTATTCCGGAAGAAGTAGATAGTCAGCGGTACAATTGCGACAAAACAAATAGGAATTTCTTTCGACATCAACGCGAGGAAAAACCAAGCTGCAGATAAAAACAGGTGAATCGTTTTGTTATTGTCTATATATTTCAGGCTTTGCAATGTGCACAGAGACGTAAACAATAATGCAAGTAATTCATCCCTGCTTTTTATGCTTGCTATAACCTCCGTATGAATGGGGTGCAACTCAAAGAGCAGCACAATAAAAAACGGGACATAAACAGAATAATTATTGAATATTCTCCTAAGCAATTTAAATAAGGCGAAGATTTGAAGGCAGAACAACAGCAGGTTCACCAAATGCCCGATTTTAGGATTAAATCCGCCAACCAGTTGCTTCTCAATTGCAAAACTGATCAGCAGCAGCGGACGATATGAGGCATCATGGTTTTTAAAGACCCCGTAGTATGCTGCATGTTTAAAAAATTCAGGAATGGATGAAACCCCTGCCCGTACTAATGGATTTTCTCTTGTAAAGAATGGGTCATCGAGGGTATAATTATAATTGATGGTAGGTGTATTAATAAGAAAAGCTATTGCAAGTAAAATAATAATCAACCAATGTTCAGCCAGCGCTTTAGCAGCAGGCTGCATAGGTTTGAGCGGTTGTTTTATTTCCGGCTGAGCTTTGGGCTTAACCACGGCTGTCGCAGGTATGGCTTTGGGAGTTTGTTTTTGCTTAGCCATGATATACTTTAATAGAATTTAACTGCATGACAGCAAAGTAAAAATAAAATTGCCAAATTCAAAAGTCAAAAGTCAAAATTCAAAAGGTGAAAGTCAGAAATTTATGCTTCGGAAGGAGAAAATTAGTGAGTGCAGAACATCATTGAGATTAAGTTCATTATTAAGCATGTCATGGTTCGGCGCGGCTCACCATGACAAATCATCTATTTAGCTATATTTGCAAAAGTCACTAATTTGCAAATTCACATGCCCAATTAACCTTTTAATCTATTAACCAATTAACCTTTTAGCCAATTAACCTTTTAACCAATTAACCTTTTAGCCAATTCCAGCCACAACAGTTAGAATAATTCAGGACTATTGCCTACTTTTCTCAAAATGTAATCAGGATGGAGCAAAATAGAACTTCTCAATCAACATCGTCAACAAATTCAGGCGCGCTTTCTACCTTAGTAACCGTATTTTTCTTCTGGGGATTTATTGCAGCAGGTAATGGTGTCTTTATTCCATTTTGCAAACACTATTTTCACCTCGACCAGTTTCAATCGCAATTAATTGATTTCGCATTCTACCTCGCCTATTATCTGGGCGCCTTGGTATTATATTTTATAGCTTCATTGTTCAACCTGGATGTAATTGCCCGATGGGGGTATAAGAACAGCATTGTATATGGACTTTTATTTTCGGCATTTGGCGCTGTAATAATGATATTGGCTGTGAATGCCAATACTTTTCCCGGTATGCTTATCGGGCTGTTTACTGTAGCACTTGGTTTCTCCCTGCAGCAAACTGCCACTAATCCGTTTGCAGCTCTGCTTGGCCCTCCTGAAACCGGTTCGCACCGCATTACCCTGGGCGGTGCAGTTAATTCTTTTGGTACTGCCATAGGCCCGATAATAGTTGCACTTGCACTGTTTGGCGCTACCAGGGCAAATGACGAGCAAATAAATGCACTGGGGCTTGGTAAGGTTACGGTGCTTTATGCATTTGTCGGTGCTCTTTTTCTTGGGGCTGCAGCCTTGTTCTTCTTCTCCAAAAAATTACCTTCCGGCAAGTTTGAAACGGAAACGGAAAAGTCGCCTAAAGCCTTGTGGGCATTGGGTATTATGACTCTTTTACTGATTGCCATTTTCATTCCTGTTTTCAGAAGCTATATGGTGGTTACTGAGGATAAAACACTGCTGGAAGAAATAGAAATGACCCGTTTAAAATGGTTGTTGTGCGGATTAGCGATCATACTGTGTGCGTTACTTATTTCCTTTTTAAGCGCCAAAAAAAATGCAAACGGATGGGGGGCTATGAAGTATCCGCAGTTAGTACTGGGTATGCTTGCTATATTCACTTATGTAGGCGTTGAGGTAACGATCCAGAGCAATATGGGTGCGCTGCTTGCCCTGAAAGATTTCGGGGGATATACTTCATCGCAGGTAGCACCGTTTATTTCTATGTACTGGGGCAGTTTAATGATTGGGCGGTGGACGGGTTCCATCAAAATATTCGAGCCAACCAATATGATGAAAAGCATCCTTTTATTTATAGTTCCTGTTATTGCTTTCGGGATAGTGCTGTTACTAAATGCCATTGCGCAAAACGACATAACACCCCTCTATTGGTATATCCTTTGCATTATCATACAGATATTCGGCTTCTACCTGGGGCAGGACAAACCTGTAAAAACCTTGCTGATATTTTCTTTATTCGGAATGGCCGCAATGCTGACAGGTATTTTTACCACAGGAACTGTATCTATTTACGCCTTTCTCAGCGGCGGCCTGTTTTGTTCCATTATGTGGCCTTGCATATTCGTTCTTTCTATTGCCGGCCTTGGCAAACATACTTCGCAGGGCTCCGCTTTCCTTATAATGATGATACTTGGAGGAGCTATAATACCTCCAATACAAGGCAAACTTGCAGACCTGAACAGTATTGGTATTCATAATTCATATTGGATGGCGGTATTTTGCTTTGCCTACCTGGCACTTTTTGCAGTGAGTGTTAAAGGCATACTGCGTAAACAGGGGATAGATTATGATTCAAGTATTGGGGGGCACTAATAAGTTTCTCGCAAAGGCGCGAAGCCGCAAAGGATAATGAACTGTGGAAATTAGTAAATAATAAATCAAGGCCGCAAAGTCCTGCATATAAAACAATGCACATTTTTATGTGGCTACAACAATAAAACTGTGGTTGATACCGGTATATAGTTTTTATTACGTACTTAATACAAAAAGCTTTAATTTTGCGAAATGGAGTCTTTGCAAGTAAATATTGATTTTGCGGTTATCGGCAAAACTTTTGAAAAGTATGTTCGCCAAAAAGCAATACTGGCCGGAAGTAATATAGTATATGCAGTTAACGGGCAATTAATAGAAGAAGATCCAAGAACATTAAAAAAAAATGTGATTAAAGCTGTTACATATACATGAGTAATGCCTGTTCTTTAAATTTTAGTAATAAAATATAATCCATGACTTACATAACAATTGATACTAAAACTAAACAAGCCAAAAAATTTGTTGAGTTAATTGAAACTTTGCCATTCGCTAAAATACTTAAAGACCCAAACGAGGCTACAAAAAAAGCTATTGAAGATGCAAGAAAAGGCAAAACCCACAAAGCAAAGTCACTGGAACAATTATTTTCCGATCTTAAACAGTAATGTATAATTTAGAATATACAACTAAGTTTAAAAGAGAATATAAGCAAGCTCTTAAAAGAGGCTGTAAAGAAGCATTAATTCAAGATGTTATCGCCTCAATCGCTACAAATATACTACTGCCCGCAAAATATAAAGTACATAAACTTACGGGTGATTATAAAGATTGTTGGGAATGCCACATTCAACCTGACTGGTTATTGATCTGGCAAATAAATGAGAAAACCAATACTTTGATTTTAATCAGCACCGGCACTCATTCTGATTTATTTTAAACACATTATATAGAAAAATCAGCACAGTTGATTTTTACATATTCCCATGCGCTATACCAGGTTATATTTTGCATCGGGGATTGTGATTGCATCTTCAATTTTTGCCAATTCATGTACAAACACGTATCTTTGTAAAAACCAGATTTTATGACAATCACTTTGCTTATTCTGTTTAAGTTCTTCGCCTTTTTTGCACCGCCAAAAACCGATGCAATCCCTGCCAGCATTTATGATTTTAAAGTAACGGCGCTTGATGGCGGAACTATAGACTTTTCAAAGTTCAAGGGAAAAAAGATCCTTGTAGTAAATACCGCGTCGGAATGTGGCAATACCCCGCAGTATGCCGACCTGGAAGCAATGTATGAAAAATACAAAGGCAAACTGGTGATTGTCGGTTTCCCTGCCAATGACTTCGGCGCACAGGAGCCGGGTTCTAACAAGGACATAGCTACTTTCTGCAAGAAAAACTACAGTGTGACATTCCCAATGGCATCAAAGATCACTGTGAAGGGAGAGGAAATGGCGCCAATTTACCAATGGCTGACCCAGAAAAAATACAATAATTTAAAGGACAGCGAGGTGAAATGGAATTTCCAGAAGTACCTGCTGGATGAAAAAGGAAACCTGGTTGCCGTTTTCAAACCCGGCATGAAGCCAACCGACCCTGAAATAATTTCGGCTATTGAGAAGTAATAGCCTTATGATCTTAAGGCTATACTCTATATGTGAGCAATGCTACTGCTTCACAAACTTCCTGACCTCTGTGCCGTTAATTCTGATTAGGTACAGACCATTTGGTAAGTCTGCAACATCAATTTGTACCTCTGATGAGTTGTACTCATTGTTGTACATCTTCTGCCCTAAAAGGTTACTAATGGATACAGTGTTTATCTTATCGCTTGAGATAATAGTTAGTGATATGGTGGTGGGGTTGGGATAAATTTCAATAAACAAACGGTGTTGTATTTCTATTGTTTGCGATTTTGATAACCATTGATAATAATTGGTAATCTTATGAATTTGTGACAAGGTCCAATTTGCGTAATAAATATTGCCCAAACGGTCAATGCAAATAAATTCAGGGTGGATTGCAGCACTTAAAGCTGGAATACCTTCTGCATAACTTCCCATTATGCTGCTGCCTACACCAGCAATTTTATTAATAATACCAGTATTCATGTCAACTTTACGAATGTAATTGTTGCTATTATCTGCAATTAGTAGATTGCCGAGTGTGTCTAAAACGAGACCAATAGGACCTTGAATTAGTGCATTAGTTGCAGGCCCACCATCACCTGCATAGTCTCTTGCAGATCCATAGCCAACAACTGAAGTGATAATACCTGCCGTATTTACTTTTCGGATTCTGCTATTTGCTCTATCTGCAAAAAATAAATTACCATCTTTATCAATGGCAATGCCTTGCGCCGCATATAATTGTGCATTTGTTGCAGGACCACCGTCACCAGATAAACCATATATCCCATTACCTGCAATAGTAGTAATGATGCCTGACAAATCTATTTTTCTGATTCTGGCCTGCTCACCAATGTATATATCGCCAGACTTACTTATGTAAACATTACCAGCATCAACAAGTTGAGCATTTGTAGCTGGACCACCATCACCGACGGAAGTTCCTCCTCCTGCTATAGTAGTAATTATTCCTGTTTTCGCATCTACTCTTCTAATCACGTTATTGCCATTATCGGCAAAATAAACATTGCCTAGATGATCAGAATATAATCCATATGGATCATGTATTTTCGCATTAGTCGCAGGTCCTCCATCTCCTGAATATCCATCTACTCCTGTACCAGCTATGGTCGTAATAATTCCAGTTTTCGAAGATACTTTCCTTACTCTTCCATCTAATGTACTCAGATATACATTTAGCGAGTCATCCGTCCATACCCCCTCAGTGGGGCCTAATGAAGCTGCTGTAGCTGGTCCTCCATCTCCTAATGGTGCAGCGTGGTATGGATAGAACCCTGCTACTGAATATACTAGCATTTGAGCATTAGTAAATACCGGCAGTAAAAGAAGCAATAATAATATCCGTTTCAAGGGTACATCTTATATCCTAAAGGTACATATTTCTTCAATTCAAAGTATTTTTATTTAATAATTGGTTATGGAAGCAAAACAACCCACAATTCACAAACCCCCAACCAACATTTTTTTATAAGATGTATTTGTATTTGCGTATCACTGTTATAAGTAACAAATCACAACTATGGGAATTTGTTACCGTATTTTCATCATTATCCTTATCTTGTGCCTTCAAAAAATAATTATGTCAGAAACAGCAACAAAATCATTCCCTTCGGACATTGAGATCTCGAGAGCGGCGAAACTGAAACCTATAGCAGAAATTGCGGGTAACCTGGGCATTGACCCGGATGATATAATTCCTTACGGAAAGTACAAAGCGAAAGTTCCGCTTACTTATCTGAACGAAGAAAAGATCAAGACGAGCAACCTTATTCTCGTTACTGCCATCACCCCTAACAAGGCCGGTGTTGGTAAAACAGTTACCAGTGTAGCGCTTTCACTCGGGCTTAATTATATCGGCAAGAAAGCGGCCGTTGCGCTCCGTGAGCCGAGCCTCGGCCCTTGCTTCGGGATGAAGGGCGGTGCCGCAGGCGGCGGGTATTCACAGGTATTGCCTATGGAAGACATCAACCTGCATTTTACAGGCGATTTTCATGCAATCACCTGCGCAAACAATATGATAGCAGCATTGCTTGACAACTATCAGTACCAGAACAGGAATACCGGCAAAGCATTAGAACGGACAGTCTGGAGGCGCGTTGCCGATGTAAATGACCGTTCATTAAGGAATATAGTTTCCGGCCTGGGCGGAAGCGCTAACGGCATACCTACGGAAGCCGGTTTTGATATTACACCTGCATCGGAGATCATGGCGCTGTTTTGTCTCGCTACCGATTTGGATGATCTGCAGGCAAGAATAGAGCGCATTGTCCTTGGTTTCACTTTTGATAAAAAGCCATTCACGGTTAAAGACCTTGGCGTAGCAGAAGCTATTACCGTATTACTGAAAGACGCGCTGCTGCCAAACCTTGTGCAGACTACCGAACAAACGACCGCATTCGTTCATGGCGGGCCATTTGCCAATATCGCTCATGGATGTAATTCCGTACTCGCTACCAAAATGGCATTAAGCTCCAGTGATTATGTAGTTACTGAATCAGGCTTCGGAAGTGACCTCGGCGCAGAAAAGTTCCTCGACATCAAATGCCGCCTTTCAGGTCTCAGGCCAAAAGCTACAATCGTAGTAGTTACCTCAGCCGCGCTGAAATTGCATGGCGGAGTAGCTGCCGCAGAAATCAGCAAGCCAAACATGGAGGCGCTTATTGCGGGTTTGCCAAATCTGCAAAGGCATGTGGAAAATATGAAAAACTTCGGCCAGAGTGTGGTAGTCTCTTTCAATAGGTTCAAGCATGATTCGGATGAAGAAGTTAACCACCTGGAAAATTTCTGCGAACAGCAGGGTGTTGTATTTGCAATCAATAACGGATTTACGATGGGCGGAGAAGGCGCCGCAGCACTTGCTCAAAAAGTGGTGGACATGATTGAAAACAATCCGTCAAAAGACATCAACTTCACTTACGACCTGACAGATAGCATCAAAACCAAGATCGAAAAAATAGCTACTAAAATATACCGTGCATCCAATGTTACCTTTGCAGGACCTGCAGTTACCAAACTGAAACAATTTGAAGCAAATGGCTGGAGCAACCTGCCGATATGTATTGCCAAGACACAGTATTCCTTCACCGATGATGAAAAGAAAATCTGCGCGCCAACAGGCTTTACCATTAATATCCGCGACCTTGTTATCAATGCAGGAGCTGGGTTTATAGTAGCTGTTGCCGGAGAGATCATGCGTATGCCGGGCTTACCAAAAGATCCACAGGCTTTGCATATTAAATTAGTGAATGGATTTATTGAAGGCCTGAGTTAATTGAAATTTAGGTTTATTTTGAATAGAGGCTGTTCCTGATTTGGGGCAGCCTCTGTTTTTTTATTGTTATTTCTTTTATAGAACTTGAGAAGTTTTTAATTTATTCTGTTTTAGGCATTGACAGAAAAAAAACAATTTGAAACTGTGAGAAAACAGGATTTGAATATTGAGATTATTTAGTACATTTAAAGTCTTTTAATAAAAGAGTACCCTCACAAGCTATTTACCAATCATGCCGGCATTGTATTTTCTTTATTTATAACCTTGTAATTCTTATTAATGAAGGATCGGATAATACCATTACTGATTGTCATCGCAGTAATTCTGACCACAATATTTTTTACTAAAAAAGCAGAAGATGAGCGCGCTCCTATTGATGCATTGGGAGAAGCCTTTGCCGGTATAGAAAATAGCATTCCTGATAATTCAAACATTTCGGTACTGGATTTGGCTGACAGCACAGATTTTGTTCATTTTTATTGCTGGAGCCGCTATATTCTGGCGCCACGTTACCTGGCAAGATACGCCAATGAATGTGACACCGTTCTTATTTTAGCCCGCATAAATACGCCTGACAATATTATTCGTCCTATAATGCACAATAAGAGAATTTTATGGAAACACCAGGACAGTAGTTATGCTTTCTTTTTAACCAGCAGTCATTAAATGCAACAGAGCAATAAGTATATAATATTAATGGGTATTTTTACAGGCTGCCTGAGCTTTATTTATTTTTTATCTTTATTTGTCCAAGTCCCGTTTATAGTCACCATTCTGGTTATTATTGCCGCCCTGTTTTATTTGTACAAATGGGTCATAATTGATCCGCACAAGGGAAAAGACAGCCCAAAAATTTCATGGCTGGCTATCCTGCTATTAATGGCAGCCATTTATTTAATTTCCCACAGCGCTTACACGATGGCAAAAAAATATGGCGAATGGGATGCGTGGGCAATCTGGAACCTCGATGCGAAATATCTTGCCGACCCGCTCAACTGGAGAAAATTATTTCAGAATGTAGAATATAGTCATCCTGATTATCCACTATGCCTGCCATCAGTAATTGGTTTCTTTATGCGTTTATTTTCAAACCATTTTACTACAATAATTCCTTTCGTTTTCAGTTTACTTATTACCATCTGCATTCCGGTACTTATTTACGGAGAGTTCTCAAATAAAAATATAGTTGCTGGCGCGGCTACGCTTATTGTTTTCACGCAATGCAATTTTTATGTAATGGCCGGGGTTTTGCAATATGCGGATCTATTGCTGGCATTCTTTTTTTTATGTTCCTTCATTTGTATAAATTATATTCCGGAAGGCAAAAAGTACATTATACTATCCGTATTCTTTCTTGGATGCTGCGCATGGACTAAAAATGAAGGTATAATTCTGGCATTTATTTTCCTGTTGTTCTATGCCCCGGTACTGTTTTCTAAAGAAAATATAAAGTACAGCATGGGCGCAATGGTAATACCAATTGTGATCATACTCCTCTTCAAAATAACCTCGGATACAAGTAATGATTTGCTTAACGAATCCGGCAACCAAACGTTTGGTCTTTTATTCCAAAACGAAAGGTATATGACCACCTATAATTCTTTTATTAGTAACGTTAATGAGAAATTTTTCTATGTTAAGATAGGCTTTTATATTTATATTATTCTTTGCATCGTGGAGAAAAAACTACCTGGCAGACAAATGTTAGTACTGCTGACTTGTTTGGTCGCTTACTTCCTGGTATATATCATTACTCCCAAACCCCTTGAATGGCAATTACATACTTCCCAGGACAGATTATTGTTTCAATTGATGCCTGCAATGATATATGTTCTTGCTCTAAAAATCTCCGGGATCCCGTTTCTCCGTTATCTGGACATGATTAAAAGAAGAAAAAATCCTGCTTTTATACAACCTGAAGATGGAAGGGGCAATACCTCCGAAAAAAGCAGTAATGAAAACTTCAAAGGAGCAAAAGCCGTGCCTGGCAAAACGCATATTAAAAAGCGCCGCTAAATATGGCTTTATAGAAGCCGTTGAAAAAACTATGCAGATAATGGTATGTAATGTTATCGCAAAAGATAGTTGTTAATTTATAAAATCGCTGATGGTTCCATATAGAAAATCAGCCTTTAAATCCCTAATATCATTACCCTGACTAACCGAACGTCATTTATGCCTTCGTGTTTTTGCTAGTAAATAGATCATAACTTTCTCTGCTCACTGTATATCCGGCAAAGGGGGCCATTGAATTTTTTTTCATTTTCCCATAATAACAAAGCCCGCATAAATTGTCTTTATGCGGGCTTTGTTATTTGAGTTTATTTATTTTCCTGACCTTATCTTAATAAGGTGATATTGCCATTGTGATGTTCTATCTGGCCGTCTTTGAAGGTAGCCTCCATGATATATACATAAACGCCTTCCGGCTGTGGTATGTCATTGAATTTACCATCCCATCCAAGGCCATTCAGACTGTTGGTTGTAAATAACAATTGGCCCCAGCGGTTGTATATGTCCATCTTGAAACTTGTCAGGCC
>CAISOH010000030.1 GCA_903887005.1 uncultured Bacteroidota bacterium
CATGGCATTCATTCGTAAAATCAAGAAAGGAGACGCTATATATTTAGCAAAAGTTGAATCTTACCGTGAAGATGGAAAGGTTAAGCAAAGGGTTCTGGAATATGTGGGAAAAGAAGAAAGAGGGCAACCGGTTATCAAAATTGATCTGGAAAAGGTGGTAGTTAGTTCCGTTAAGCGTCATCTTGATATCAAAGTGCTTCATCAATTAGCCGGGGAACTTGGTTTACCTAAAATGTTGGGCAAAGCCGTAAATCCGTTATTGGCTATGATTTATGCACATCTTCTCCAGAAAAGTAGCATCGCAAAGTTGCCTGATTGGTTTGATCATACAACTATATACGAGTTGCTCAAGTGCGAACCTTTTTCGACAAAAGAACTTTATGAATCACTGGAGCAGATTCAGAAAGTAAATTTCGAAACTGTGGAAGCAAAGCTGATAGCCTTCTGGCGCAGCATAGCACCTGATGACGATAACACGGTGGTACTTGATGTTACAGACACTTATTTTGCCGGAAGTACATCAGATAGTAAACCCAGACGAGGCAAGGATGGACACATTTCAAGACTCCTGCAGGTGGGGTTGATTGTAAGTTTCAAAAATGGTTTTCCTCTGTTACACCGCACATTTGAGGGCAATGTTCACAATGTAAAGGTATTTGAGAATATGCTTTCCGAAGTTGCCGCCAATGGATTTAAGGGGATTATAATGGATCGTGGTTTTTTCAGTAAAGATATAATTGAAGATTTAATTGCTCTTGGAATGCTTGCTATAGTTGGCGTAAAGCAGACTGAAAGCTTGCAAAAACAATTCCTCAGTAATATCGTCAGGGATGATATTTACAATAAGGAACATCAGGTTGTATTAAAAGAGACAACAGTGTATATCCAGTCTTTTGAATATCTGGGTGGTAAATTGATAGCAATTTATAACCCCACACTGGAAGTTCTCAAAAGAGACAAAGCAATGGCAGAAGCAAAAGACGGTGTTGAGCCGGACAATATGAAATATGCTGGTTACTCCCTGGTATTCCATAATACTGCTTACGATGATAAGGAGGTGATAAAAAAATATTTTGAAAAGGACATTGTTGAACGCGCCTTTAAATCACTGAAAGGTCCCTTAGCTTTGCGACCGGTAAGGGTTTGGATGCGAAATCATGTCGAGGCTCATGTGAAAATATGCTACTTGGCAATGGCGATATTGGCACTTCTTGATTACAGAAGCAGAAAAATAAAAATATCTGCTATCGATGCACTGAAAATGTTGCAATTCACATATAAGGTAAATCTCAGACATAGCGAAACCAAGAAGGAATGGGAAAAACTTGTCACTATGACCAATAAAGAAAAAGAATTATTGAAAATCCTAAATTGTAGTGTATAAACAGGGGGTAAATTCAGGTAAATAATGTCCGTGTTTTGTTTTGGGATTTAATTGCAAAAGGTAATTTGCGGTTAATAATTTGATTTTGTCCCGTATATATGCATTAGTAAATAAAAAATAACTGAAGAAAAAAAGTGTATTTATTTGTTCTTTTTCTCTATTTAATTATGTATTTTTGGGTTTAGATACCCGCAATCTGCATTGCGAATTGTGTGGTATTTACAGATTATGATACTGATAGGATCACTCCTCATCAAAAATAACGGAGGAATTCTATCATAATAAATTTTGATAATTAACCGGATTATTTAGTATTATTTAAAATCAGTAAAATGAAAAAAATGTACAAATACCTAAGACTGCTCCCAATCCTATTGCTGGGATGTAATTTCAGCTCTTCAGCCCAGACTACCACATTTACCATGACCTCGGGCATGCAGACATATACTGTACCTGTAGGGGTAACAACAGTTATGATTGATGCAAAGGGTGCTTCGGGTGGAGATTACGCCTATGGTTCCGGCTCCGTAGGTCAAGGTGGAGAAGTTGCATGTACGCTGGCCGTAGTTCCGGGACAGATTCTATATGTTAACGTAGGTGGTCAGGGATCTCCCGGAGTTTATTTTGGGGGTGCTACCGGCGGGTACAATGGCGGAGGAAACACTACAAGTGCCGGCGGAAGCGGCGGCGGATCAAGCGATATACTTACAGGTGGAACCGCTTTGGCAAACCGGGTGATAGTAGCTGCCGGCGGCGGCGGTACAGGTTATGCCTGTTATTTCAGCGGTGGTGAGAAAGGTGGTGATGGCGGCGGCCTTACCGGTGAAAATGGATGGGATATGAGCGCTCCTTATGCATTGGCCCTTGCCGGAGATCAGGTTAGCGGTTTTGCATTGGGTTTGGGTGGCGACGCTGGTTTTTTCACTCTTGGTGGCGGCGGTGGCGGCGGGTATTGGGGTGGCAATGGCGGCTATACTACAGCTTGTTATAGTTTCTCCGGTAATAATGCTTCAGGCGGCGGCGGCGGATCATCCTATGCAGGCGCAGGTACAAGCGGCGTTGTTCATACCCCAGGCATTAACTTAGGAGATGGGGTTGTAACGATTTGTGCCCCTGCAGTAGCAGGAACAATCATTGGCGGCAATGTATGCCCCGGTGCAAATAAAACATTTACAAACCCAACAGGCACTGTTGGTGGTGTATGGAGCAGCAGTAACACAACGATTGCTACTGTGGGCGCCGGTACCGGAATTGTACATGGTGTAGCGCCAGGTTCAGTAATTATCAGTTATAAGGCCACTTCGCCATGCGGAAGTGCGACAGCATCTATGCTGATAACTGTTATAACGCCTCCAACCGCTATTTTAGGAACGCTCAGTGTTTGTGTTGGTAGTTCTGTAATATTAAGTGACGCTTCCCCCGGAGGCGTATGGTCCAGTGTTAATACTACCGTAGCAACAATAGGGCCCTCTACCGGTAACACCTTGGGCGTTACCATGGGCGGAACAACTATTTCTTATACAGATGCGGTTACAGGTTGTGCGGCAACCGCATTATTTACCGTTAACGGTTACCCATCTCCTATCATAGGCCCCAGCTATGCATGTGTGGGCTATACGGCAGCATTTACAGACCCGTCAACCGGGGGCGTATGGAGCAGTATGCCATCGTCTGTGGGAACTATTGATCCGGTTACCGGCATACTGACCGGAATGTTGCCGGGCACAACTGATGTTTATTATACCGTGGCTGGATGCGGTGTATTCCTGCCTGTTACAGTTAATTTCCCTTCATCTACCATAAGCGGCGCCAGCAGCCTTTGCGAGGGGAACTTTACATTGCTGACAATAGGTTTCACCGGGTCAGGTGGTGTATGGAGCAGTTATTCTGCCGGTACCATAGCTGCTGTTGATCCTCTGGGACTGGTAACAGGCATGTCAGGCGGGCCAGACACTATCTATTATTCTGTTTTAGGTTGCCCGGCCTCTGTATGGCCAATGACCATTACTACCATATCGCCGATAACCGGGTTTACAAGTATATGTATCGGAGGCCTTGCTACTCAGTTAAGTGATTCTACCGCGGGTGGCGTATGGTCAAGCGGCAATACTTTAATTGCCACAGTTTCCACTACAGGCCTGGTAAATTGTGTTACCGGTGTTGTTGGTTCAACCACCACTATTTCTTATACATTACCATCAGGTTGCTTGTCAACCCATGATGTATATGTTAATACTCCTCCGGGGCCAATAACAGGACCTAACCATGTTTGCCAGGGTTCAAAAGTTACTTTGGCAGATATTACTACAGGCGGTACCTGGAGCAGCACCAACTTATCCTATGCCCAGATAATAGACACCACCGGCGTAGTAACAGGAGTTTTGGCAGGATCGGTGACAATATCCTATACTTTAACCAACGGGTGTTCACAGGTTATGAATCCATTTACAATTGATCCTCCAATACCTGCACTGATCAATCTTACCCGTACCCCTTCTAATGGCAACCCTGTTATTGACACATTATGCGAGGGCACTCCGGTTACTTTTTCGACCAGCCCCTTTAATGGAGGTCTGGCGCCCTATTATGAATGGAAAAAATTCGGTACCTTGGTAGGAAGCGGACTATCGAATACTTTCACTTTTACCCCAATTCATGGCGATGTGATTTATTGCAGAATGATAGTTGATACCGGTGTATGCGCAACAGCTGATACGGTTACTGATTCTGTTACATTCGATATTGACTCCAATAAATCTCCTTATGTAGTAATCACAAAATTAGGAGCGCCTGATGTCATCCAATATCTCGGACAAGTATTTACGTTCTATGCTACGGTTTATTACGGTGGTACTTCGCCTACTTACCAATGGTATCAGAACAGAGCAGCCATACCTGGAGCAAACGCACCCATTCTGACTATGCCTGTTTATGAAAATGATACTTTTTACTGCCTGGTAACCGGCAATCCGCCTTGCATATCCGGGCCTGCTACAGGTGGAAGTAATGGGATTATTATTTACAATTCCCTTGGGGTGAATCCGGTATCAAATTTGAATAGTACACTTTCGTTATTCCCGAATCCAAACAATGGTACTTTATTATTGAGCGGGAAAATAAACACTTCTGCAAACAATAATATTAATATTGAAATCAGCGATATGCTGGGACGCACTATCTACAGTAGTAAAGCCACTCCTGCAAACGGACTTTTGCATGAGCAAATAAATCTCGGTAGTAATGTTGCAGATGGTTCTTATCTGCTTCATGTGAATTCAGAAGCAGGAAATGAAGTATTCCATTTCGTAATTGCGAAGTAAATTATCCTTAAACAGATAAATATTCAGGAGGCTGTCTCGTAAAAAGAGACGGCCTCTTTTTATGGTATATCTTACATAGATAGGGTCTGCTGAAAAAGTAAGGTAACGATAGAAAAGCCCCGAATGGGGCGCAATTTGAATAGCCGGGGGTATCACCCCCCGGAAAAATGATGATAAAAACACCAACCCGGTAGGGTTGAATAAAAACGAGGTGCAGGTTTTTTGAAGGTCAAGCCTCAAATTCCATGCACTTCAGGAACAAATACTTCGCTAAAATTCAAGCTGAATAAGCGTTTGGGTATTTAACAGCAGACCCTAGATATACCATATCAGGAAAAAGCAATGGCCTATAAGGATTGATGACCCGAAGAGGTCAAAGGTTTATAGCAAAAATGAATTAAAAACGGGGCTGTTGCCAATGGTATGATATGTTGTAAAGCTGGTTAGTATTTTCTCTTTCCTTAACTAAACTAAATGACATTGCCGGAAAAAAGTGCAGGACATCCCATATACAGCCCCGGATAATGTGGTATTACACCTTTTTAGGGGGTGCCCGTGTAAAGAATAAAAAATGAAAATTAATTATTGCTTGTAGGAGTTATTTTGGTAACGTCCCTGATTTTTCTCTTGCCAGATAGGCCTTTTGTTTCTTTAGAAGCATTGCAGGAAAAATCTAATCCGGAGACGGGTCATTGTTAATTTTCTCCATTCCATATTAGTTGTTCCAGTTCTTTACGACTAATAATCGAAGCTCTGTATTGCTGGGGAATTGCTAACCATTTTTTTTCGTTTTGCCTCCATTTTTCAGCGATTGCACTCCATAGATTTTTTTTATCCTGGTCAATAATAAACATTTTACCATACTGACTATTCATACATACAAAAAGTGAATGATCAGGTAATTCGATCACATTGCCACCTGATGTGGTATGAGAATTCTGGGGCATACCACCGGGCCACATTGGTTGTTTTATATCAGCGAGCTTTTGCCGTTGTTTTTCAAACATTTTTTGTTTTCTTTCCTTCATTTCAGACTGCCAGCTTGTATCTAAGCCATCTAATGAACACTCATATTCCCAGATTATCTTTAAACTGTCGTTTTTATTAACCGGTTCCTGCATCATAACAACTTTAGGAAGTTGTTTGCCTTCATTACATGAATTGTTATTAAATAAGTACAAATAACCTTGCTCTGATCGCCGGCAGCTATGTTGGTCGCAAAACAATCCATTACCTTTTTCAAATGCGTCTGGTTTATAGATTTCGCCATAAGCGTTTAATACGTTTCCATCAGGGTATTGAATTTTAAGTATTCTGGCTATGTTTTTAAAACTTATATAAATAACATTTTCTTTTTCATCAAAAAAGAATGAATTTTCATGTACATCCACCGCGTGAACACGATATGGCGGGTTGTAATATTTAAGATCGGACTCGGTGAAGTACTTTGATGATTTCCATGACCATACTACATTGCCCTTTTCGTCGTATTCTATTATTGTCCCAAAGGATGTTTTTTCATTAGCTAATATACTGTCTTGTTTTGCTTTTATTTTCGGGTCCTTTATTGCAATGCTATAAGTAGTGTCAGTTGGTAAATGCTTCCAAAGTACATATTCGGTCCCTAATGTCATATAATGTCCATTAGAGAGTTTTGTAAATTCATGATGGAAATGTTCGGTTGAGTCCCCGCTTACAATTCCTTCTTTCGGACTTTCCCATAAAACAGCTCCGTTATAATTGATCTCATATAATTTTTCATTTGCAAGGAGCGTAATAGTGCCCTGAGGGGAAAGTTTAATATCGCGTACCACCACATTCCCTTTTTGTTTATTTAACTCAGGAAGGTACCACACAGGATGGCCATACATATCGTACAATACTTTGCTGCCATCAGAAAAAACATAGGCATCATTATATTTTTTGGCTGGCTCTATAATCCTTAACCGTGAAATATTGGAATCGACATATGGGGAATATGCGGTTTTAAAATGGTGAAGTTCATTTGCTTTGGCTGAATTAATACCCGGATAAACTGCCCGCCAGGTATAGTCTCTGCCAAAAGCAGGGACTTCAGCGATTATTTTATTTTTTTTGGCAGGGATGGCCTGTATGACATTTTTTTTAAAAGAATCTTCTGTATTGAAATAACCTGCAGCAATCTCCAGTTTGTATTTATTTACCTCTGAAGCCGGAAATGAAAAGCCTATCAGCCTGTAGTTAAGGCTACCGCCTTCTTCAGGCAGTATTTGTGATTGCAGCGGATGATGTATAGTAAGGAATAAAAACAGTACACTTAAAATCCTGGTCATGAAAACGGTGTCGATTTGCTTGTAAATATAGGCTAAAAACCTTTATGCCATTTAGTCCATATCCTCTGGCTGGCTGCCAAATAAAACATCCCATGCGGGAAGCACAGGATGTTTTATTTATATTACCTGAAGGTTGCCTAACTATATGACAACTGCTTTTGTTTCTGGCGTTTTACCTGGCTTACCAATGAATCGAATGCAAGATTGAAGGATTCCTCGAAATTTTTGCTTTGGTGCTTCACGAAATAAGCATGGCCGGGTACATATATTTTGATCTCGGCAATCTTGTCTCTTACCTGCTGCGAGTTATTATCCAGCTTCAAATAAACATCAGCGCCTATTATCTTGTCATGAAAAGTCTTCAGCTTTTCTATCTTGGTATTTACATGATCGATAAGTTTGCTGTCGGCATCGAAATGCACCGTTTGGATTTGCACATTCATAGTTTTTGCTTTTTATGGTTAAAAATAGATCATCCTCTCGGATGGTTTTGCTTGTGAATTTCTTTTAGTTTGTCAATATTGTTATGCGTATATACCTGTGTAGCGGCAAGGCTGCTATGTCCCAGCAGGTCTTTTATGGCCTGTATATTGGCCCCGTTGTTGAGCAGGTGAGTAGCGAATGTATGCCGGAGCACATGGGGGCTCTTTTTTTTGAGCGTCGTTGTTTCGCCAAGGTATTTTGTTACTGTCCGGTAGATGTATCCTGCATAGAGTGGTATTCCTGTTTCTAAGTTAAATAAATATTTGTCATCGTACTTTTCTAATTTCCGTTTTTCCTGAATATAGTCCCTCAGTGTATCGAGCAGGGCCGGGCTTACCGGCACTAATCTTTCCTTATTACCCTTGCCGAGTATCCTTACCTGGTTCAGGCTCCATTCTATATCTCCTTCTTTAAGTTGCTGCAACTCATTCCGGCGCATACCTGTGGCATACAGCAATTCGCAAATGAGGCGATCAGTAAAACCCCTGAAGCCTTCCTCAAATTGCAATTCTTCGAGTAAGAATTGTGTTTCCTGTTCTTTAAGATATACAGGCAATCGTTCTGGCAGGCGCTGGGCATGAAGCTGGCGCACAGGATTTTTTTCAGCAAATCCTAATTTCAGCAGGTATTTATAATAAGAGTTAAGGCTTGATATTTTACGGTTGATAGTGCGGGCGGTTTGCTTATCACCCTTCATGCCTGCAAGCCACCCCCTGATATGGAAATGGGAAATATCGATCAGCCGTGTTAATGAAAATTCTTTGGAGAGGTAATCGCGGAATTGCTCAAGGTCCTTTTGGTAAGCTATCAAGGTATGGATAGCATATCGCTTTTCAAATTTCAGGTATTGTATATAATCTGTTAGCCGCTCGTCGAACATAGTAAAACCCGCTAATGTAAATGTACGACATTCTATTAGCGGGCACAAATATGTTTTAATACAACACGTATGACACGTGTGGCTATTTTGTTAATCAATTATCAAGTTCACCATTATTCATCTGCTGCTTATAAACAGCCTTGAGTATCTCAGTACGACGCCTGATAGAAGGTTTAGTAAAAGACTGGCGGTCGCGAAGCTGGTTGAGGATACGTGATTTTTCGTATTTTTTCTTATACTTTTTGAGCGCTTTGTCTATGTTTTCGCAATCTTTTGAATCTATTATCAGCATATTATAAAATTCCCTTTTGGTATTTGGGGAGTGCAAAGGTAACGTTTTATGTTAATTGAACAAATTATTTTTTGGCCATTTGTGTTTTTTACTGCAATTTGAATTTTGGAATGCCACCTGCAAATGTAATTATACTTTTCTCAAGGAATCGGTAAGCCTTGGCCAGAGAAGGAAATCAGCATTTTAAAGTCTTCTTCTTTTTTCCATGCTGTTCCTTGTCCATTGCTTTTTTAATATACTCCACAGCATCGGGGACCTTGCAGGCAGTTCCATTCATATCAACGGTTACAGTGCCTGTTTTAGCTGCTGTGGCCAGAGCCTCTTTTGTAAGCTCTTTCACATAAATGCCTGCTGCAATAATAAAGCCATTCATAGTATGCCGTTCCCTGTTTTTAGCAGGGTGTATTTTTTTCTCTATTCTGGCAAGGAGGCCTTTTAAGACAGGAATATTTAACTCATTGTCCGGCTTTACGGCTATCCATCCGCTGAGGGTTGCCCATCCAGCGGCGGCAATGTGTTCTTCTTTGGAGTCTATCCATTCCATAGCTAATTCAAAGCCATACCTGCCGCCGGCAGCCACCCACGGAACCGTATATTCACTAATGTTGTTAGATACCGCCATATTTACCCATGCACTGAGATCTTCTTTAGTCATTT
This sequence comes from uncultured Bacteroidota bacterium, assembly GCA_903887005.1. Classification (GTDB taxonomy): domain Bacteria; phylum Bacteroidota; class Bacteroidia; order Chitinophagales; family Chitinophagaceae; genus Nemorincola. The sequence goes on from CAISOH010000030.1 coordinate 9,329, forward strand.
TTTCATCGTCAGCAATTAATCCTGCCAGGTACATTGCATCGGCATTTTTTGTAGCATAGAGGTCTTTGGATAACTGATAGTCTTTTTTTATTTTCTTCTGGATTACTTTCAGGTGTTCCACCTTTACACCAAAAAGCGGTTCTTTGACGCCGTGTTTCAATAATATCTTCTTTATGTTGTCATTACCGAAAGATTCCAGGCTGGTCATGATTTCCTGTACAGTCATTGCAGTTCAAGTATTAATAGTTAAAAAATAGTGGCTTTGAAAGTTGCAGCTAATTTACAAATATATCCAATTATATTGATTTGTACAGAGGGATTTATTATTTGCAACAGGACACCTGGAGATGAGAGGTAGCAGCAGACGAATCAGACTGAGCATGTTTTGGCAAGAAATTATTTTTCCGGTTTTTTTCCGGTTTTTTCCGGTTTTGGAAGGGCACCGGAAATGCCTGATTTCCTTTACTGGTAAGCGTTCCAAGGGTTTTTTGTTTGAAATTTCCGATTTGAAATTTTCTGGTTGTCTGAATCGCGGATAAAACGGATTCAAGGATTGCACGGATTCAAATTATATAAATTTAGGGCATTAACATTTCTTATCAAAATATAGAATTGGGCCTGGCTAATAATTGATATTTACCCTCGAAATTTCGTTATATTATGGTTATTTTACTTTTTTGATGTACCCGCCTTCGCCGACGTACTTTCATTAAAACTATGGCAGTTGAAAGAAAAAGGCTATGGCGGGTAACAAAGGTCGGGCAGGTTTTTGTAATTGGCAATCAATTAGTTAACTATTTAGCATAGGTGTCCCACACCGAAAAGGTGTGGGACACCCCCAAGACCTCAACAAATATTATTATAGCATCAAAATATAGAATAGGCCGGGCTAAAAACTATTAATTATCATAGAAATTGCGTTATATTATGGTTATTTTACTTTTTTGATGTAAAGGTCGGACAGGTTTTTGAAACTGGCAAAAAGATGTTACATGATAATACGCTTTTCGCACTATGATATGCAGCTATGTGCATATCATAGAAATTTCTTTGAGCCACCAGCAAGGATTTGAGTTGAATTTGGGCTTTGATTTTTGGGGAGTGTGAAAAATGTGGATAAGTGGGGGTGTGGGATGAAAATATTGCTGTGAATGACAATGCGTTTTTCGCCAATTTGATTTGATATTACGTTGACGGCGGAGATACCGCAAACGAGAATTTTTGTCTTTGTGGATGATTACCGGAAAAGAGGGGCATTTTTGTTTATTCAGTTTTTTCCAGCACGGGTATCAGTATAGACTCTATTTACGTAATGGTGGGAACCAACAGGTAAATATTCCATATCTTTGAGATGCCAAAAGGTAAAATCAAATGCTTATAGAAAGAACAGATAATGATAAAATAGTAATCACACTGCCATTATCTGTTGACAGTTTTGGGCTTCAAAGGCTTATTGATTATGCAAAATATCTGGATGCAACTGCAAAAAGCAAGGCCAAACAAGCGGATGTAGATAAACTCGCTGACGAAGTAAATGCTACGTGGTGGGCAAAAAACCGTAAACGATTCATCAGGTGAAAATAGTGGTTGATGCCAATATAGTATTCAGCGGCATTTTGAATACAAATGGGGAAATCGGCAATCTGCTGATTAATTCATAAAACCGGTTCGATTTCATAGCGCCTGATTTTTTACGTATCGAAATACAGAAACACTATCCAAAACTTATTAAGATTTCAGGTTTATCCAGAGATCAAGTTAAAGAAGCCGAATACCGGATTTGCAAGCAAATCAATTTTATTTCGAAAGAGTAAATAAAAATCGCTCATTGGTTAGCCGCTGAAAAACCAGTTGCAGAAATTGACCCTAAGGACGCACATTATGTTGCTTATGCAAAACAATTCAGATGCAAAATATGGAGCGGCGACAAAGCATTGATGCGAGGGCTTGAAAAGAAAGGGTTCATTAATTTTATTTCTACAAATGAATTATGTAAAATTATTGATGGAATTTTGTGAAAGTGCATCTTTTTTTTAGCCAAAATAAACCACATACCGGGTCTGTCAGTTATGATGATATTCGTTTTGCCCGAATAGAAAAGTTCCCATACGCCATCCATTACTCAATAGATGCTGCCAATAATTGCGTCCTTGTTCATTCTCTACTATGCGACTACCAAAATCCTGATACAAATTGGCGGAAAAGGTTTTGAATGAATAACATTAAATTACAGGGAAGTGCCATCAGCTTAATATCTTTGAATTCCAGTCGCAGACTGGCTGAATTTTATTGACACGAGAGTCCTTTCAGAACTCTCGCGCCAGACAGTCATTCAGTTTAACTTATCGAACATTCAAAATGAGCGACATCTTTCCATTTTCCAGTAATTTTCCTCAACAAATAAATACATCTGTACGCACAAATATTCCCGCAATAACGCTCCATTGATATTATGGCATACTCCTTACTTTTATTAAAAATCGGCTTTGAGAAAAAGAAGATATTTTTTTCTTCTTCTAGTAGTAAATGCTTATCTCGCAGTTTCATTTTATTCTTAATATCAAGACTTATTTTCCTCGCTTTATTTAATTGAGTATAGTCCCAGTGTTCAGTAATAGTGTCAGCGTTAGCTTTATCATATAATTCTTCAAGAATGGAACCAGATATTTGTTTTATTGTTGAATCGTATAAAGCTAAACTTTCGAGCAATTCACTTTTAGCAGGATTCTTTGCCGAGTCATATACCGCTAATTTTGCCATCAACTCATTTTTTTCGTAATGCCAGTATATTGCTGGAGCGTTTGCATGCAAATAATAGTATCTGAAAGAGGAATCAACAATGGTGTGATACATTTCATTTACGAAATTTTCTTTAGTTATTATTTGGCTATAGCTATTGAGTGCATAAATTAAAGGCAATATATAAATGAGTTTTTTTATTTTTGAACGCACTGGATTTAATTTTTATTGCCGTTTATTATTATTTTTAACTGAGCCGTTAACCACGTTCTTCCCACCAACCCAAGTCCCCACAACCTTCGCTCCCAAAATCTCCCCATCACCCACCTGCATCAAATCCCTGTCCATGATTATAAAATCCGCCTTCTTACCTACCTCAATACTCCCTACTTCGTTTTCTAAAAAATCAGCTTTGGCTGCCCAGATGGTCATACCCCGCAAGGCTTGCTCTCGCGTCAGTGCATTTTCTTTTTGGAAACCATCCGGCGGATAGCCTTTTGCATCCTTTCTGAATACAGCAGCATAAAATGTTTTTATGGGCGAAATATCTTCAACCGGGAAATCAGTACCTAATGGCAGCCAGCCGTTTTGCTCTAACAGTTGACGGTATGCATAGCCGCCTTTCAGCCTTTCTTCACCTATCCTGTCCTTTGCCCAGTACATATCGCTGGTGGCATGAGTAGGCTGCACAGATGGGACAATGGAAGTTTTGCCAAAGAGGCTGAAGTCGTTTTGGTTCACCACCTGGGCATGTTCTATTCTCCAGCGTTTGTCATTTTTGGTTTTCAGGTATTTGTTATAGATTTTGAGTACCACTCTGTTGCCACTGTCGCCAATGGCGTGGGTGCATAGCTGGAAGTCCGTGTTTGCCAGCATTTGTGCAAGAGAATCGAAATGTGCAGGTTTACTGAGGAGAAAGCCTGTCCAGCAGGGCTTGTCATCATAGGGGGCCAGTAAGCAGGCCCCCCTGCTGCCGAGTGCGCCATCGGCATAGGCTTTAAACCCTTTTACAAACAATCTGTCTGTTTTGTAAGGCCCTTTGGCGAGATAGCGATTAAAGTTGGCGGTGTCATCACTAAGCATTACATAGAGGCGCATGAGCAACTTACCTTCCATTTGGAGTGAATCAATAATATCCACCTCATTATACATCAGGCCGCAATCGGTAATGGTAGTAAGCCCCTGCGCAAAACAATTTTTTTGCGCGGCCAGCAACCATTTTTCATAATCCGCTTTAGATGCAGGGGGAATAATACGGGTTACGAGTTCTACCGCATTATCTATCAAAGTACCAGTAAGCTTGCCGTCTTTTATTTCTATTGCTCCGCCTTCTATTTTCGTGGCAGCGGTAATACCGGCCAGCTCCAGGGCTTTGGCGTTAGCCACTGCTGCATGGCCATCCACGCGTTTTAATAAAACAGGTTTTCCGGGGAACAATTCATTTAGGGCGGTATTATCAGGGTAGGCTTTCCCCGGCCATTTGTTCTGATCCCAGCCACGGCCTCTAATCCAGCCTTCTGACGGATGCTCTTTTTCAAATGCTTTAATCCTTTCCACCGCTTCTGCCCAATCTTTACAATCATACAGATTGACTTCAAATAACCCCCTGCCATACCCGACAAAATGCGCATGAGCGTCAATAAAACCCGGATATACAGCCTTGCCATGCGCATCTATCACATTGTAGGCAGAAAACCGGCTAAGCAAATCCTTGTTTTTCCCTACTGCTACTAATTTACCATCCTTCACTGCAAAGGCTTCTGCCATACTAAATGCACTGTCAGCTGTATATATCTTTCCATTGTGCAGTATGATATCAACCGCCTGCCTGCTACGGCAGGAGCTAAGGAGCAGCACACAAATAACAGCGAATAGTGACTGGTATTTCAATTGGCAATTTTTAAGTGTATGTAAATATAATACAAATCACAGAGCAATTGATGAGAAATAAGGGAAGAAATACAGAGAAAACCGGTGGGTTACAAACAAAAAAATGACGCAGGAGTTTGTAGTTTTTTCTAAATACTAATTGTACCTAGACAAAAGATACTATACTTCCTGCGCCTGAATTCAACGTCTGATTTATTTCACTTATCTCACTAAGTCTTTATTTCCAGCAACCGAATTACAAACAATATAGTACCAAATGCGTGCCACAACAGGAGCTTGAACAAAAAAATAAAGTAAACTATGAAATACAATTGGTTAAAAAGATAAAAATTTAGTGAGTCCCGGAGTGAGATTCGCGGTTACCGAAAATTATGTAGAAAAATATCCTCCATTTAACTGATTTGCCGGTTTTCGCAGGTTGCAAATCATTTTATAAAAGAAAGAAACCGTACATTTGAATAAATACCAGTTATGAAATATTTATTATCCGTCATTGCTGCAATGATTATTTATCAATCCGCCTCATCGCAGATAAGTATTACTTCAGCAGATATGCCTGTAGCGGGAGATACATTAAGATATAGTAATGCATCCATTGTTGGCACAGTGATTTCGCCCGGTGATAGCGGCGTCAGCCAGGTATGGAACTATGGACTCACCTTACAGTATCAGGGAGTTGACACTTATAAAACTGCATTAGCAGTTAATCCGCTTTATGTCCTTACAATAGGCTATACAGCTTATGGTTATAAAGTGTCGGATAGTTTGCCCTTACCCGGACTACCGGTATCTATTCAGCAGGTATATACCTTTTTTGAGAAAAAAACTTCTCCGAACAGCTATGTAGCGCAGGCCTGGGCCGCAAGTATTTCCGGCATACCTACCCCTGCCAAGTTCTCTCCCGCAGATGTCTGGTATTTTTTTCCGTTAACTTATCACCGTACGGATAGCGCAGACTATGCATTGAACGTAGCTATTCCCGGGACAGGCGGTTTAAAACGCAATGGTACGAGATACACAAGAGTTGATGGCTGGGGTATGCTTAATACTCCTTACTTTACTACACCTGTAAACTGCCTTCGTGTAAGATCGGTGATACGCGAAATAGATTCGGTTTCTTTTGGTACGTTTAGTTTTGGAATACCGGTTAACACAGTAGAATATAAATGGCTGGCTACCGGGGAACATTATCCTGCTTTGTGGGTAACCAGCACTTTATTGCCCGGCGGCGGTGAAAGAATAACCAGTATCAGGTACAGGGACTCTTACCGGGATACAACAACGGCTCCTCCTATAGACACGAATGTGGCCGTGCAGAATGTTGCCAAAGTAAGTGAGGATATCAAAGCCTGGCCAAACCCTGCAGTAAATGGTATAGTAACACTGGCCCTGCCTGCAAGCTGGAAAACTTTCCTGGTGGAGGTGTATGATATACAGTCGAAGCAGGTAGCCACTTTTATGGACAAAAGGGAATTAAACCTCCGGGAATTGCCTTCAGGCCACTACCTGGCGCGTGTTACTTCCGGTATTAATGTTGCATACTTCCATATTGAGAAATAAGCGGGTCTGCGGGAGGTGTAACACATCTTAAAGATGTGGCAAACTTTGTCCTTAAGGCTGCAAACCTATTTCATTGGACTTGCGGACTACTTCTCTTATTATGATATCAAGTTCTCTGGTTGTTTTTGTAATTCCTTCTATCGGTATTTTATTTAGGGGATCTGAAAAGTCATTATAATTAAAGAGTTGCGTGAGGCCAAGAATAGTAGCCACGGGCCCTCTTACCTTGTGCGACTCTATAAAAGCTATTTCTCTTAACGCGGTATTTTGTTCTTCTATTTTTAACAGGTGTTTTCTTTGTTCCGTAATATCTCTTGCATGGCAACTTACACCAATAATTTTATGGTTTTCATCTAAAACGGGATTAAAACTGACAGTAGTATATCTTATTTCATCACCCACCTTCATATCTTCTACTGATTTGAATGTTTTCCCGTTTAAAGCAAGAACGTAGCACATTTCAAATTTATCGAAATAGGCTTTATCTAACCCATTGTATAGTACATGGTCACCCTTGTCCAACTCAATACCAATAAAATAACGCACCCACTTTTTAAAAGATCTGTTACAGGCAACGATGTTATATGCCTTGTCCACTAACCATATAGGGTCATCTGTATTATTGATCAGAACCCGCAGATTTTGTTCGTCAGCAGTTGCTTTTTCAATATCATTTTTTATGCCAATGTGCTCCATTTATCTGCAATTGAATTTTGTGCTATAAAAAACGTTTCAAATATTTGTGTTGGTTCCGAAAAATAAAGATTTTTACTTGTTATTTTATCATTCTAATGAGATCTTTAATTATTGAAGGAATATTGATAAGGAACGACGACAAAATAAAATCCGTTCTCTGAGGAAAGGGGTTGTTGGTAAATTTATAGAAAAAGAGCCAAAAAATATATAACATTTTATTTATCAGCCTCCGGAATTTAATAAAAAATTGAACACTAAAGCCATTTTCCGACCGGCCAATTTGCCAGACTTACCAACAAAACTGACCACAAAAACAGCTGAAAGCAGCCACAGGTATAGTTTATCGCTGTTTTTAAAATTGTGGATATCTTCTTTTGGAAAATGATTTAGGTGTGTCTTTTTAAATTAATTTTGGTAAAACATTTCATGGCAAAAACAGTAAGTAATATGGCAGACGATAAATTAAAAGTTTTGAAGCTGGCGCTCGACAAAATCGAGAAGGATTATGGTAAAGGATCAGTGATGATGCTTGGCGACAAGCAGAAGGAAAAGATGGACGTTATCAGTACGGGTTCCATCGGGCTGGATGTGGCGCTGGGTGTTGGCGGCCTGCCCTGCGGGCGTATAGTAGAGATATATGGCCCGGAATCTTCAGGTAAAACAACTGTAGCTATACACACCATTGCCCAGTCGCAAAAGAAAGGCGGCATCTGCGCCATTATTGACGCGGAGCACGCATTCGACGCAAGCTATGCCCGCAAACTGGGTGTGGACGTGGATAATCTCATTATCTCACAGCCCGATTATGGTGAGCAGGGCCTGGAAATCGCAGACCGCCTCATATCATCCGGCGCGGTTGATGTGGTAGTGATAGATTCAGTAGCGGCATTGGTGCCAAAAGGCGAGCTGGACGGTGAAATGGGCGAAAGTAAGATGGGCTTGCAGGCGCGGCTCATGAGCCAGGCGCTGCGGAAGCTTACCGCTACAATATCGCGCACAGGCTGCTGCTGCATTTTCATCAACCAGCTTCGCGAAAAAATAGGTGTAATGTTCGGCAATCCTGAAACAACCACAGGCGGCAATGCACTGAAGTTCTACGCATCCGTTCGTCTTGACATACGCCGTATCAGCCAGATAAAGGACGGCGATGTGGCCAGTGGTAACCGTACCCGTGTAAAAGTGGTGAAAAACAAGGTAGCGCCGCCATTCCGCCAGGTAGAGTTTGATATTATCTTCGGTGAAGGCATCAGCAAAGTAGGCGAAATCATAGATATGGGTGTAGATCTCGGTATCCTGCAAAAAAGCGGGTCATGGTTCAGCTATGGCGATAGTAAAATAGGACAAGGCCGCGACGCAGTGAAACAGTTCCTTTTCGACAACCCGGAAATGATGGATGAAATGGAAGCAAGAATACGCGAGGCATTATCGGTAGCTTAGTTTGGTTAACCAGTTAAATAGTTGAAAAGTTAATTGGTTCATTTTTGATAGTTTTTAACGCCACGGATAACCGTGGCGTTAAACGTTATATTTTTTACCCTATACTTATTACTTTTGATTTCTAAAGCGAATGAATCCAGCTAACTTTTTAACCTTTTAACTAATTAACCAATTAACTTAACATGGTGTCACCAGAGCGGTTCTTTGAACTGATGCTTAAAGAATTGGAAGTGCATACCGAAATGCAGCCCTACTATAAGTTCCTGGGGAAAAAGTCTTCTTGGCATTTTCGCAGGAATTATTTTTTGCAAAGGCTTCGTTATATACAAAAGAATATTGTTGACGCCCCAGGCGGTGACAGTTATCGTAAAACTGTAAACATATGGGACTGTGGCTGCGGCTATGGCACTACCTGCCTTTTCCTGGCGCTGAATGGAATTAAGACCTTCGGAACTACTCTTGAATTTTATTACGAAACTGTACAAAAACGCAAGGAATACTGGAGCCAGTATGGAGATACCTCTTTATTTACCTGCACCTACGAAAACCTTTTTGATAACCCTCCGGCTCCTGCCAGCTATGACTGGATAATAGTACAGGATACCTTGCACCACCTTGAGCCTATTGGTGAAGCCCTTCAAATTTTCAATACAAGCTTAAAGAAAAACGGAAAAATTCTATCTATAGAAGAGAATGGAAATAACATCATTCAACGGTTGAAATTGTATAAATACCGTGGCAACAAACGCATCATTACGATATGGGACGAAAAATTGCAAAAGGATATACTTATAGGCAATGAGAATATCCGTAGCCTTGATAACTGGCAACGCCTGTTTGAAAAAAACGGATTCCATATTAAAGATGACAGTGTGCAGTATGTACGTTACTTCCTGCCCGTTCACTACCGTTTTGCAGACCCGGAGAAACTGCTGCAAAAAGAGCAAAAGATACAGGAAAGCAAGGGTATGCGCCGGGAATACTTTTTCTTCGGATTGAATTTTATAGCTGAGAAGAAATAAAAAAGAACGGGGAGTCTTTAAAATCAGGTAAAGAGAAATTACGGTAAATCCGGGCCTGTTAATTGTCGTACCACTGATACGACAATTTTCGGAAGTTTATGGAAGGGGTTGGAGTGAAGAGAATCTTCGTTATTGTCTCTGCACAGTAGATACTTTCCATGATTTTGGAATTATCTCGGTTACATCGCCATCATTGAATCCACTATCCTTTTAGCGGCAAAACCATCTCCGTATGGATTCGATTTTACAGACATCGCCTCGTAGGCTTCTTTGTTATTGAGGAGAATCATGGCCTCCTTATAAATCAGTTCGGTGTCACTGCCCACTTTTAGTACTGTACCGGCTTCTACTGCTTCAGGGCGCTCCGTGGTATCCCGCAATAATAATACAGGTTTGCCCAGCGAAGGGGCTTCTTCCTGCACACCACCACTGTCTGTGAGAATAAGTTTTGAGTTATTCAACAGCCACAAAAATTCAGGATATGCGAATGGGGGGACAAGATGTATCAACGGATGGTTGCCCAAAATATCATGGACCACGTCTTTAACGTTCGGGTTGAGGTGAACAGGGAATATAACTGGCACCTGCGCATCTTCACTGATCCTTTTTATCGCCAGGCAAATGTTCCGGATACCTTCACCATGATTTTCACGGCGGTGCATGGTAACAAGGATATAGTTTTTTATGCCTTCCAGTTTCAGCGCGGTAATGCCTTCAGGAATTGTACCTTCTATTTTTTTTAACCCAAGGAAAAGTGCGTCAATCACAGTATTACCCGTAACTAATATTTTTGCAGGGTCTGTTCCTTCATTCAAAAGGTTCCTGCATGATTCCTCTGTTGGCGGGTAAAACATATCTGCAAGCCTGCTGGTCATCAGCCTGTTTGCTTCTTCGGGGAAAGGAGAGAACTTATTGAATGTCCGCAAGCCCGCCTCGACATACAATATCTTTATTTTGTTGTAATAAGCTGCGAGCGAGGCTACGAATGTGGTGGTGGTATCGCCCTGGACCATAATATAATCAGGCTTTTCGGCAAGCAGCACTTCATTAATTCTTACTAATAATTTAGCTGTAAGGCCTGCAAGCTGTTGGTTTGGCTCCATTACATCTAATGTGAAGTGGACAGGTATTTTAAAAAAATCCACAACCTGCTGAAGCATTTCCTTGTGCTGACCTGTGGAGCAAACAAGGGTGTTGAAGTTTTTATTATCCCGCAATAATTCAATTACCGGGGCCAATTTGATTGCCTCGGGCCGTGTACCAAAAAAAATAATTATTTTTTGCATATTTCTATGAGCCATTTCGGATTACCGGCACTTGTTCTGTTGTACCGGCCTTATAAATTGTAAAGTACGGACTTGTTGCGTTTCGCACATAATCTATTTTATAGCCATCAGGCAAAACGCATTGAATCAGGAATGCATCCTGCCATTCCGGTACTTCTATTTTTACAACTTTATCCCGGACAATCTGGCTGGCAATAGCAATATGATTATATTTTAAAATGGGGTTAGCTTTATAAACAGATAAAATAAACAATACGCAGGGAGGTATCATTATTATAGCGCTTAAACTCCCTTTTATGAACAGGTTTATTCGCGGATTGTCGAAAAATACAGATAAAAGGTAAGCTGTAAAAAGACAGCTAAAAGGGATACAAAATGAAAAATAACGAAAATAAAGAGCGGTATAATGATGAGACTTAACGCACAAAAGTGAAAGGAATAAACTGCCGCTGATACCTTGCAGGAACAATAAGTGAAGATTTCTTTTTTCCGCTTTATCAGCCGCCGATTTTATACCTGCAACATATAAGGACACTATCAAAAGAAAGGAAAGAATGAATACGGGCTTTTTACCGCTGAATGCCGGGAATACCGCTTTAAAATTGATTGCGGTAAACTTCATGCCGCGCAATAATACTTCTGTGAGGCTGAAGTCGTGGGCTTTTTGTAGTATCTCATGATTTTGGATGCTCATAATTTGCAATCCCAGGAATGCGGAAAAGAAAAAAACCGCAAGGATGCCCACCGGCAATAGTATGGCAAGTACATTCTTCACAGAAAAAAGAGCTAACCGTTTATAAAACAGCAACGCACCGAGGAAAACCAATACAACATAGACACTTAGAAAATGAGATAATATCGCAGCTGCCGAAAATAACCCCACAAGGAAAAGATAAAAAGGTTTTTCTTTTTGAAACAAAAATTTAAAAAAATATACCGCTGATAAAGTAATAAAAAATGCCCCCATGGAATAAGCCCTTATTTCATGACTCATTCCTATGATAGTATTATCAGTAGCTAACAACAGTATGGCGAGAGAAGTAAAAATACTTTGCCTGAAAAACAGGTTACTCAATACATAAAACGCAATCAATAAGGTTATACCGCACAATTTGGAAAATAGCATGTACACGGCAATGCTGTTTCCAAATATTAATGTAAACCAATGCAGCAAAATATTATACAGAAAGCTATTCGCGTTATCCAGAACAGTAGCATTAAATACATTTGCAGAAGTATTGAGTTGCCCGATAGTAAGAGAATTAGCAGTGTTTATATTGCTGAATTCAGAAGGAGTACTATGACTGATGCCTTTGCTGCAGAGCATGGAAACTGTTTCATCATACCATATCTCTTTTTTAACAGGAAGGACCAGCACAATAACTATTGCAGTCAGAAGACAAAAAATATTTATTTTTTTGGCTAATCCATTACTAATCATAATATTTGAAAAAGTTTAAGGATTTAATTTGCCGGTTTTATATTCAAGTAAGAGTTTCAGGGTTTGCTTCATTGTTCTTTGCACATTCATTTTGGAAGCTCCCTGTTTCAGGTCGTAACGCAAAATCATGGGCACTTCATTCATGGTTGCGCTCTGGCTGGCTACTTTCAGCAATAATTCCACCATACAGCCAAATCCTTTCTGAGTAATGAACTTGTCTCCATAAAATGCGATGGTTTTTCTCAGCATATCAACCCTATAAGCCCTGAACCCGCAGGTGTAATCCTTAATGCCTTCAAAGCCAACAAAAACTCTGAATAGTAAACCTGCTGCCCAGCTAAAAAATTTTCTGGAGCGTTTTAAACCCTTGATACGGGCTCCCGGCTGATAACGGGAAGCTATGACGAGGTCGCTGCCTTCAGCTATTTGCTGCGCCATCCGCTGGATAAGAAAAGGAGTCTGGCTGTCATCGGCATCAAGTGTTACTACTATATCTGTATCTTTTAAACCTAAAATAGCTTCCCGGATACCAAAGTTAATTGCATTGGCAAGACCGGAATTAGGTTGAATATCCAATACTTTAATTGGAATATCTGCTTTGAAATTCCGGGCGACATTAAGTGTATTGTCATTACTTCCATCATTCACAACAAGTACGCTGGCATCCCATTTATAAAGATTGTACGCCTCATTTATCCTGCCAAGTAATGGCGGTAATGATTCTTCTTCATTGTATGCCGGTAATACAATCCTTATATGCATGTTATGGCAGGCAGTTTACTAATTAATATTTAAATATTAACAATGAATGAAAGCGAAAGTTCCTCAAGTGCTAAAGTAGTCTATTTTATAAATTTTATGGTTATTACTCTTAAAATACCTGTTACAAGCTAACTAATGTCTGACCCTGAAAATTAATCAGGCTTTAGACTCATGTATTTTTCTTCCTTCAATGTGCTCAGCAGCATCGCGGAAATGCTGTGATACCGGTACTTTCTTATTGATATTAAAGTCAAACATGACAACTACATCATGCGCTTCCGCGGCAACTTCTTTTTGTTCATTAAGTATCCGGTGATGAATTCCGAAACTGGTTGTTTTAATAAATTCAATTCTAGACTCCACAACAATATCCCCGGGATAGTGTAACGGTTTAATGAACTGGCAGGAAGTAGATAAAAGTATGGGTCCAACCTTACTTTCTCCAAAGATTGAGGTGAGCATAGTAACCTCCCAATAGTTAACCCTGCTTGCCTGTATGTATTTGAAATAAGCGACATTATTTACATGGCCAAAAAGGTCCATTTCACTCCAGTCTATTCTCAATGGAAGCTTTACGGGAAAATTATTCATGATGTAAAAGTACGATTGAATTGAAATATTACTTAATTTGCAGTAGTAAAAAAACTATACCTTATGAAATACCTGCTTTTTATTCTGATTGCAATTTCAATTATTTCTCCGTCCTGCAATAAGAGCAGCAAGACTGCAACAGCTACAACTTACACAAATACCGGTTACATAAAGGGGCCAAATCTTTCAATGACGGTTTGCGGCGGCAGCGGTTATTGGATCGTCATAGACAGTGATCTCCCCACCATCCAGACCTTTGTTGATTCACTACCTGCCGGTTCAGGAATAAATCTTGCCACAGCAACGTTTCCGGTATATGTAAAATTCAACTTTCATTCTAAAGCAGCGCCAAACCCTTGTGGCTACATTGTTATAGATGCCATTGAAAAGACGAAATAGAACATAACTACATAAACAGATACTTCTATAGTTTAGATCTTCAGAGCCTTCTATTAAGGATGATATTTATTTTTTTTCTTCATTGCAAAATAAATTATTATGGAAATAATAATTTCAAAGTAAAGTATAAATGGTGGTATTAATATTAATTTCATTAATATTTTGTCGCTATACATTACGTCAACTGGATCTATATAGAAAGAATAAACGATTTTTACCGTAAGGAAAGAAAATATTGACGCAAAAAGTATAAATATTAAATATAACCTAAATATTTTTTTCTGCCTAAGTTCAAGTACCAAATGCAACACGCTTAGTCAATTTACGTCCGGGG
>CAISOH010000031.1 GCA_903887005.1 uncultured Bacteroidota bacterium
CATTTAATAAGGCTTTGAAGTTGCGAAGATTTATATACACTAAATAAACGTCACGTTTCTTTCTGCCGCCCCCCAGAATTGAATTATTTATTATAATATATACTTTCGAAATTGTTAGGCCAATCAAGGCGGCCATTTCAAATGATTTTAAAAGGTAACCAACGAGTTTTCGCTGTCAGTATAAATACTATTCTTCCTCGCTACTCCTCCGTAACGAGGAACGGCAGTTCGGAATTGGGAATAATTGTTCGGAATTGGGAATGATTAGCTCAAAGAAAATTCATTAATTAATTGATATTCAACATTTTGCGTTTTTGGCACAACAATGGATTAATAACTAATCAACCAACCAAATATTTTAACTAATTCAAAAAAAAACAAAATGAAAAATTTATCAAAAGCAATCATTGCAGCAGTAGTAGTAGTAAGTTCTACTAATATCACTTTAGCTCAGGCATCAGCTTCGTCTGCTTGTGAAGCAATAATTATTACCCCCATTTCCATCTCTAAATCAGTGGACATGAACTTTGGTAACATTGCTGTATCGGCTTCCACAAGCGGTACTGTAATATTGGCTACTTCAGGCTCACGTACCACAGGCGGTTCCGGGGGTGTTACTCTTCCATCTAATACCGGTACTGTAGCAGCAGCTGAATTTGCCGTTTCAGGGGAAGCAAGCTATACCTACGCAATTACATTGCCAACCAGCGCTACTCTTACTGACGGTAGCAGCAATACTATGGCGGTAAGTTCATTTACGAGCAATCCTTCTTCAACAGGAACACTGAGCACTGGTGGTACTCAAACACTAAAGGTAGGTGCAACAATTAGTGTAGCAGCAGCACAGGCAGCAGGAACTTATGTCAATACAACTGGTGTTCCTGTAACTGTTAACTACAACTAAGATATACTAAGAAATTATTTAAAATAAGTAGCTAAGAGAGATATCAAAAAAAATGTTGTTGATGTCTCTTTTAGTTTATCCTCAAGCATATTGTATATTTAATTCATGCAATACGTGTATTGGAGATAAGCAAATTTGTATTTGTTAGTTATACATTACAAATACTGAATGTAGCGGAACCAAAATGAAATTAATTGAAATTATAGTTTTGGGAATGTTTAAATTCGGCCAAGTGCATCATAATAAATAAAGGGTTATTTTATAATGACTGTAAAATAACTTGTATGGATGAGGTAATTCAAAAAGTAGCAAACAGTTAAAGGTTCTTTCACCTATCTGAAAGTTAATAAAAAACATAAACATAATAAAAAACAGGTATAATATATAATTAATATAATATCGAGTTGCCATTCTACGTAATCTATTTATAATCAACTACGAAATGGTTTTCTTTTATCAAGCATTGAATCAATAGCAACAATTTGAGCAAAAAGCAAATTTAATTTAATCAAAATAATAAAGATTATGAAAAACGAATTAGATAATTTAAAAGAGTACAAATTAGATGAATATGAGTCTATAAAGTTTTCATTTACAAATACTATATATGTAATTGATTCATTTAATCTAAATAATAAAACATGTAATGTCTCTTGGGGGGATTATAGTGAAATTTCTGCTACTTAT
This sequence comes from uncultured Bacteroidota bacterium, assembly GCA_903887005.1. Taxonomy (GTDB): domain Bacteria; phylum Bacteroidota; class Bacteroidia; order Chitinophagales; family Chitinophagaceae; genus Nemorincola. The sequence goes on from CAISOH010000031.1 coordinate 1,592, forward strand.
GAAATCCCAACTGTGGTCGATTTTATTAATAGAAATATTTGGAAGATAATTTAGATTCGGCGTTTGCATCTATATTACAGTTCATCACATAAGATCGATAATTAATTCAAGTTTGCGTACTATTTTGTATATATCACAACATATAATTATAGCTATTATAATAACTAATCAAACATAATATATTGGTGAATTAATTTTTTTCATTTAATATTTGAAATATATTACAATTTATATAACTATTTTAGTTACATAAAGATATAACTTTATGCGAATCCAATGGCAATTGCTGGCTGTTCTGAATTACACCTTCTAATTAAAAAAACACTCCAGCATTTTACGTTTACAATGATTTTTTCGGATCAACTTAGTGTTATATGCTTTGAGTTATTATAAATTCTATTGAAACATATAGAATATTTATACTTATAAAAGATTTTTTATGATGGCAAATGTTATTGATTATGAAATAATAACACACATTAACCTTCTAAGTAGAAGGTTCGAATTTTTTGATAGAACAATTGTTTTTTTAATAGATAATGATTTATTTAAAGGTGGCATTTTTATGTCTCTGTTTTGTTGGCAATGGTTCAGTTCTTCCAATAAAGAAGTGCTTAAAAAGCAACGCATCATATCCGCCTTTTGTGGTACTTTTTTAGCAATTTTTATAGTTCGGATAATTTCCATTCTTTTTCATTTTCGCACCAGGCCTTTATTAAATTCTTTCAATCATTTTGTTACCCCAATAGGATTCGATGCAAGCAAAATACCAAATATGGAAAACTCTTTTCCCAGCGATCATGGGTCTTTGTTTTTTGCTTTAGCCACCGGTATATTTTTTATTTCTAAGCGGTTGGGGTTTTTTTCATTAATATACGTTTTCTTTTTTATTGCTTTTCCCCGTGTCTATCTTGGCTTGCATTATCCTACTGACATATTGGGAGGCGCATTGGTAGGCGTAACATTAGTTTGTTTAGCAAATATGGAATATTTCAAAATAAAAATTTCAGACAGGATATTGAATTTCTCAAATACCCATCCACAAATTTTCTATTCTCTTTTCTTTTTGCTGAGTTTTCAAATTGCAACCATGTTTGTAAGCGGCAGAGGATTTCTTCGTTTTTCATTCATGTTATTCTCATCTTAGTAGACATGAAACAATAATTTTTCCATCACAACATTATTCTTTGACCGTAATGTTATTATATTTAGAGGTTAGCGATTAGATTTGGGAATTCAACAGTAAATGTTGTCCCTAATTTGGGCGTACTAATAAAACTAATATCACCGTTGAGCAGTTCAATATATTTCTTTACAATACTCAGCCCTAAACCTGTACCCTGTATATTATCTACATTGTTACCCCGGAAGTACGATGTGAACATTTTCTGTTGTTCTTCTTTCGGGATACCTATGCCATGATCTTTTACTGTTATTATCACTCGATTATCAACAACAGATGAGGTAAGATGTATCGCACTACCTTCTGGAGAGTATTTGCTGGCATTTGAACATAGGTTCAGCAGTATGTTTCTCAGTATTTTTTTTGAAAGCATAATCATGGCATCTCCATTATGGATATGCTTAATATGTTGGTTTCTTTCACTGACCATTCCGTCCATTTCCACTATCACCACATCCTTGATAAATTCAGGCAAGTTAAATATGGTGTTTTTTACTTCAAAAGTTCCACTTTCTATTTGTTCCACCGAAAGGAAATCATTAAGAATATCAGTGAGATTGCTTACAGCTGCAGCAATACGATTTACATGCCTTACCCGTTTATCCTGCTGATTGGTTTCTGGGTACTTCGCTATTAAAGACGCACTGGCAAGTACACTAGTCAGCGGGGTGCGAAACTCATGAGATGCAATAGAAATAAAAATAGATTTTAATTCGTTTATGTTTCTTTCACGTTTAATCAATTCGGTAAGCTCTATAGTCTTTTCTTTAACCTTTTCTTCAATTTCTTCCTGGTAATTAACATGTTGAGTGATATCTATGATTACGAATTGCACTAAAGTATTTTCATTAAATTTTCTTTTAGCAAACACTTTTGCCCAAAGGTGGGTGCCATCCTTTTTCTTCATTTCCTGCACCACA
>CAISOH010000032.1 GCA_903887005.1 uncultured Bacteroidota bacterium
AATAACAGAACCGCTCATTCCATATCCCAACATATCAGAAACACAAGATACATTGGTTGTAACGGGCAAACACCCCCACCACATTGCCTCTGCAACCACCTTCGGCCAACCTTCTGACTGAGATAGAAAAATTAAAAAATGGGCTTTCTGATAGTAAGATATCACTGTCGTGGATGGTTGATTGCCATGCAATCTGATAATATCAGATAATTGGTGGTCATTTATGTAACGTTCTATTTGCTGTTTTAATGGCCCATCCCCAAAAATGTCCAATTGAACAATAAAACCTTTTTTGTATAAATGTTCTGCAATTTCAACCGATAAAATCGGTTGCTTACCATTATTTAAAGTTCCCACAAAAATAAACTTAATAGGAAATTGCCTCAAATCTCTCGCAAAAATTGGTAGCTTTAATTCTTCTGAATAACTTGCTGTAAAAAAAGGGACAATATTTTTCGAACTATCTGACCAATTCCCATAAACCATTACTTTCATGTTTTTCGTAAGCGCTCTGCTATTCAGTATCCATTTTTGTAGCTTATATGACCATGGTTGCTTGCTATGCTTATCCCAGTTACCTGCATACTTAGCTGTCTTCTTCTTTTGTGGATAGAATATTTGTAAAATGCATCCAATTAATCCAACATTACCAGGGCAACGAATATGAATATGATCTGCATAACGCATTGCCCGGCCAATTTTTATTGCACAAATGAAAACAGCAATCAAAGATCTAAAAATATTTTTTGGACTCAGTAATGAAAATGAAGGAATAGACTCCACATAAATATTTTTAAAATTCAATTCTTTGTCCAAACCATCTTTATTGGTTTGAGATTGTGTGGGACAAACATATATGACTTTTGAAACAAATTTCATCCATAAATCCATTTCCCATATATAAGGAGCATATCCGTACCATTTACCATCAATTTCTGTTAACTCAGCATGAGAAATTACAACAAGACGCATTATTATTCTTTAATAATGGGTGGATTAAATATGACGCTAACTAAACCTACCATCCTTCCAATAAATTCCATTAGTGATGATTTTTTATTTATTGATTTTAGCAATATCAGTGATAGTAATAAACTGATCTGATACCATTTTATCTTCGCAGAAAATGGAGGATGTCTATGCTTTAAACGCCAGACATACCATCCATTACGCGTCACCATTTTGCCATATTTATATAAATCAGGTCTACCTGATGGATTATGATGATGCTCTAATATAGCCTTTGTATTTATTATTAGCTTTCCATATTTAGAAGCGCGGACAGAAAAATCAAAGTCCTCATACAAACCATAACCCACAAAATATTCAGAAAACTTCAATTTTCCAAAAATGGAATATCGGTAAGCTGTGATTCCTCCCATAATATGCTCACAATCATATATTTTACCACATGGAGGTACTGCGTCATAACCATGACCAAAAAATGGTATATATCCCGGAGGAACATTAGGAAATAATCCCAATAATCGTCTCAGATAATGACGGTTACTTAAATATAAAGCGAAGCCATCCATAATAAACCAACGTTTGCCTATATGTTTGTGAGGATCATAAAATATCCAACGACTTTCATTTGTAATATATCCACTGCAACCAATTACTTTTTCATCATTTATAAATGGCAACAATAATTCATTGAAATAATTTTTATCCAATATGATGTCGTCATCTAAAAAACAAATCAATTTTGAACTTGGATTGACACATTGGATACCAAAATTTCTTTGCTTTGTTAATCCTCTGTTTTGTTCAGATACTTGCAAATATCTAATTGGCAACTTAAAATTTGCTTCATTTAGCATTTTTTGTGTATCATTATCAATAGAACCATCAATCACTAATATCTCATCAGGAACTAATAATTGCTGCGTAATGCTGGTCATTAATCTATTTAATGAGTCAACCCTTTGATAGGTACAAATGATAAGACTTATCAATTTTTTAATAATTTTTTTGCATATTGTATTGATTTACTCCATCTGAAAGGCATCAATAATTTTTCTTTAAATGGGGCTCCCACTATTTTCTTAAGCCAATAATATACTTTATAGGCCTTCAATTGGTTTACAGTACAATTTTTAAGGTAAAAAAGAATTATTGTTGGCGAAGGGATGGCTCTTAAAAAACCATAATGCCACGGCTTTTTTTCTTCAAACCTAAACCCCCCAATTGGTGCTTTATAATGCAAAATTGAGTTTACAGAAGAGTATAAAATAACTGCCCCGCGCTTTCTGAGCGAAACTCCGAAATCAGAATCTTCTCCAAATCCAAATTCAAAACGTTCGTCAAAATTGACCCCGTTTAAAAACCGGCTTTTAACAACAGAGCAGCCTGAACCGAAACCTTCCCAACCACATATTCCAAAAACTGGTGATGGTTTATCTTGGTTAGCCCTGGTTGTAGCTAACGTTATTACATCAGCACCGCTTGTGTGCATGGTATCCAAACAATCTTCCAGTAATTTTGTATCAAAGGCAATATCGTCGTCAGCAAAAAAAACATATTCGTTTTCAAATTCCTGTAAAGCAAGATTACGTGCATTGCAAGCACCCATTTTATTTATACGTTTATGAACAATCTTAAATGGGAATACTGTTTCAAAAAGAAAATCGTATGCATGATCTGGTTCAGAATAATATTGTTCAACGATGATTACTTTTCGAGGCAATATAGTTTGCTTACTTAAATCGTTAAGTACATCTTTTAAATACTTACCTCGCCCAAGAGATGGTATAATTACGTCATAGCTAATATTCATTATTATTTCAGGGGATTCATGTAAATTCAATTCTCTGCTTTTAATATCTAATTTTTTATATGTTTTTCCTGGAAAATAAAAAAATTTAGGATTAAAATTGAGTAAGCTAACCAAGCTAGAAAAATTCAACCATTTAATACCAAATAGATGTCGGATTATCTGTAACTCATTATTGGGGATGAATTTCGCTAAAGACATATCAGTCTTATTAAATATTAAATATCCTTTCTGATAACCATAATAAGCTAACGATTGTATTAAAAAAGGAAAATCAGTTATTTTTTCTTCTATATCAATAATATTATTAAATAGTAGAGAATTGAAATAACCACATTCTGCTGAAACCCTCCATGTATGAATAAATACATCATCAGATAAAATATTATAAATACAACTAAAAGGAAAAGCATAATCAGCCTGCCGGGAATGCAAAATTGGCTGCCCAACGGTTGCAATGCTTAAGCCTTTTCTCTTTAAAATTTGTTCGTTTAATGATTCTATAATTTCATCCTTGACCTCTATTGGAAACCAGTATAAATGATAATGATGATGATTAGAGTTTATATTTTTTATTAAAAACATAAACAAATCAACTATCGGCATGTTTTCCCATTTACGCAAATTTATATCTAAGCCAGATATAATAATATGAGATACAAAATATTTATGATTATAAT
>CAISOH010000033.1 GCA_903887005.1 uncultured Bacteroidota bacterium
GCCGGCAGTAGAACTGCTTCCGGCAGCCCCACCTGCGGTTTGAGTACCCGGATAGCCAACGTATGATGCGTTATATGAACCGCAATAAGTTCCATTTGCACCAGTAGGATAACCACCATCGGCACCATTTTCCCCACAAGCCCATGCGCTACCACCGCCTCCTGCGCCCACAACAAGACGACTGAGCAAGGCTGCATTAGTACTTCCCTGGATAGTACGTATGTCACTGGCCGCACCGCCGCCTGCACCCCCACAACCGCAAGTTGTACCTGCTCCACCATCTTCGCCACCGCCATAGTTGCTGCCACCGGTAGAACCGGTGCAACTACTGCCGCTGCCAGCCTGTGCGCCGACATATATATATAATATCTGCCCCGGCGTTACAGGAACACTCGCTGTAACACAGCCACCCTTTCCACCAGTTTCAGAGGGACTGGAGTAATTACCACCCTGAGCACCACGCACATCTACACCTATTGAGGTACACCCGGCAGGCACAGTATAAGAATAAGCGCCGGGAGTGCTGTAACTGACAGTTTGAGCAAAACCGCGTGAGTTACATCCTAATAACAAAGCTAACAGAATTACCAGGTTTGAAAAGTAAAATCGTCTCATACTACTTTAGTTTTATAAATAAAAAACAATTACACACTATAAAAATTAATCTTTTATTTCATAAATGATTAATTAGCAAACTTAATTTACTAGGTTATAATAGGTTATAAAGAGTTTCTTGTCTTATAAGTTGAGTTGTGAACAATTTATTACTTTAATAAGGTGGTTACAAAGGATTAATTTAAATAACAGGTTAATGAGCTTTTTATCTTTACCAAGTGCACTGCAAACAATGTAATACTTTAATAAGGTGGTTAGAAAGTGTAATCAATCAGCCGACATTTTTAGATGCGGAAACCTAATGTTAAATCTACAACTATTTTTTAAAATTACTCCCGTCTTTCTTTTATTTCAGGAAAGACGGGAGTAAATTCTTATTGTTCAATTACAAAATGGAAGATTTTATGATCAGTACCTGAACGAAGATTCAACAGATACATGCCATTGGCCAATGTATTACTGAGCTGAACCTGCTCATTGATACTTCCATTATGCGCTGTTACCTTGTTGTTATATACAACCTGGCCAAGCATATTCGTAATCTCTATTGATACTTCTTCATCAATAGTGCTGGTTAGTGTGCCCTTAACCGTAAATGTACCCTTGTTAGGATTAGGGATCACCCTTACATCGCCGCCAATGCCAACTTTGGAAATACCTGTGGTTCCGACTGACATAAACACCTGATGTGAGCCTGTTTGGTTACCGCATACATTCTTGCTGGTTACAGTACAGCTGATGCCATCATTGTCAGTAAGTGTACCTGACGTATAAACACCACCGGTAGCACCTGATATTGCGACATTGTTTTTGTACCACTGATACGAATAGGTAGTGTTATGCGTAGTATCGCTTGTAACAAATGCCGTAAATGTAACACTCTGCCCTTTCTCTATAGTTGTTCCGGGATCTGCTGCAAGGGTGAATATTGGCAGAACAGGTGCATTGACATCCATAACAACAGGCTTACAATAAACGAAGTCTGCAAGACGGCACAGTGCATTGCTGCGCAAAACACAGAAGACCTTATCGCTGTCATTAACAGCAGTAGTGTAAGTCGGTATAGATGAACCTACAGACAAACCATTCTTTTTCCACTGGTATATGGGCGCTGAACCGCCGTTTGTTATTGCTGCAGTAAATGTAACAGAAGGAGTGCTGATACAAACAGGATTTGCAGAAGCGCTCACTGATACTGATGGTGTAACATTCGGATTTACCGTCATGATTAATGCATTGCTGAGAGCGGTATCCGGTAATACACACGATTCACTGCTCTTCAGTATTGCCATTACAACATCCCCGGAAGCCGGTACATACTTAAACGTGGCGCCTGTGCCTGCAGTAGCTCCATTCACCCGCCATTGGTAAGTGGGTAATGTACCGCCGTCAACCGGTTTGGCTGTGAACGTAGCAGATGCAAGGTCACATACAGATGTATCTGCTGTGGAAATTGAAACAGCAGGAACAGCAGGGGTAATGCTATTTATTACAGCGCTTCCCGTCATATTGCTTACACAGGTTGTGGTGGTATCCGTAGCTATAGCAGTATAGGTGCCTGCGGGATAAGTACCGAAACTTATTGAAGCGCCCGTACCTGTAACAGGTGTACCAATAAGACCCGGATTATATAACTGGTATTTTACTCCGCCGGCAGAATTGCCCAGGCCAACAGGAAGGCCGCTGCCGGTTGCACAATAGCTGCCCGAACCCGTTACTGAATAAGCCGCTGGTAAAGAATACGTACCTATTGTAACTGTATTAAACATATTTGCTGTGCAGAAATAAATATCATCACTGGCTACTACAGTATAGCTACCTGCCGGCCACGAGCCAAAGTGCAGCGGGGCAGCGCCTCCTGATAGTGTAGAAACAAGTGTAGTCCCCTGGTATAAATTGTACGAGAACCCACTGTTTGAACCACTCAGTTTAAGGCTATCTCCTGAACCACCCGGGCAGTATTTAATGCTGGTGCCGCCCGCTAATGTAGTTAAGGTAAACCCTGAAGGTGGTGTAATGATATTTATTGTTCCGCTGCCGGACATATTGCTGACGCAACCGGTAAACGCATTAGTAGCAACTACCGTATAAGAACCGGCTGTTGTATGTATGCCAAAATCAAGGGCTGCGCCTGTACCTCCCAATGGAGTGCCTATTGCGCCGCCATGATATAACTGATAATTAATACCAGAATTGGAACCGGAAAGCAGAATATGAAGTCCGGCATCTCCTGCACAATAATTACCGGTGCCCGATACCGTTGTAGTATATATGGCCGGCAATGGGTTGATGGAGATGGCAACAGTGCCAAGCTGGTTTTTGGGGCAGGATGTCGTATTGTCTATTCCTATAGCTGTATAAACGCCCGGGGTTGTAAATATGCCAAAATCCAGAGTGTCGCCGATACCAGGTATAGATGTGGCCCCTGCAACAGGCAATCCTCCCATCATTAATGTATAATTTACAGAAGGATCAGACCAGGACAATTTTATATGCTGCCCTGCGCCAAACGCGCAATAACTGCCGCCGCCAAGTAATTTATAAGCATTAGGCAATGGATTAACTGATACATTGACTGTACCTGCCATCGTATCACTGCATCCGGTTGCAGGGTCAAGAGCAGTTGCAAAATAACTGCCGGTCCCGGCAAATGTGCCGAAATTAAATGATGCGCCCAGGCCAGTATAACTGGTAACTATCCCTGTTCCTTTCTGTAATCTGTAAATAATGCCCGCATCTGAACCATTGAGGGAAATAAGTGATCCGCTGCCACCATAGCAATATCCGCCGCCGCCACTGATATTATATACCGTAGGCAGGTTATAGTTTACAGCTACTGCTTTGCCGCTCATAGTATCTGTACATCCTATAGCGTTGGTAGCAACTACCTGGTAAGTACCGCTTGTCTGTAAACCAAAATCAATACCGGAATTTGCACCCGGAACAACCGGGCCAACAAGCCCGGTACCGTCATACAACTGGTAAGTAGTTCCGGTAAGTGAATAATTGAGGCCGACATGCACACCCGCACTACCCGTACAATAAGAACCGCCGCCTGTTACCGCATATACACTTGGCAAAGGATTAATTGTAATACACTTAACGCCAGCCATAGTACTTGTGCATCCATTACCGTCAACGGCGATAACCGTATAACAGCCGGATAAAGTCTGATTGCCGAAATCCAGTAAACCACCCAGACTTACGGAAGAGGTGACTAATGCGGCGCCTTTGTAAAGATTATATGTTATGGGATCTGTTGTTGCCAGTGATATATCAATACCGCCGGTACCCGCACAATAACTGGAGCCGGAAGCCGATACAGGATAAATAACAGGATTCGGATTAATTGATATTACAGCAGAACCGCTCAAAGTAATGGAACAAAGCGTAGTCGTGTTTGTAGCAACTACAGTATATGTTCCGGCAACCGTATGATAACCCAAATCAAGTGTTCCTGATCCGGTACCGTGAACCGCAGTGCCTACGGGGAACCCGCCTAACATCAGCTGGTAATTAATACCAACATCTGAACCTGTCAGCCTGATATCAACACCTGTTCCACCTGCGCAATATGCGTTTGTGCTGCCAGGCGTAAATGGATAATCAGTGGGCAACGCATTGATGGTTACCGTAGTGCTGCCGGACATATTGCTGGAACATTGTGTCCCGGAACTGAATGTCTGGATAGCCTGTACCGAATAAGAACCTACCGCTGTCATTAAACCAAAATCAAGGCCTGAACTTGAACCGCTTACAGTAGCCATTAAGTTGCTTGGCGGATAGTTATATAAATAATAATTAACCCCTGTAGTAGAGCCGCTAAGTCCGATATGTGTGCCTGAAGTGCCGGCGCAGTATCCGCCGCCACCGGTAACTGAGAAAACAGAAGGGGTAGCATTAACTGCCATAGGCTGGCTGATTATGCAACCGGTAACAGGTAAGGTATAAGTAATGGCAGATGTTCCTGCCGCTATACCTGAAACAATACCAGCCCCTGAAACTGTTGCAATAAATGTATTGCTGCTGCTCCATGCTCCGCCGCCGGCATCGCTTAACGCTGTTGATGAGCCAACGCATACGTCTGAACTACCTGAAATAGCAGATGGCAATGAATTAACCGTCATAGCTTTTGTAACATAACAGCCGCCCGGTAATGTATATGAAATAGTATTGGCGCTTGCAACGATACCTGTTACAAAACCTGTACCTGAACTTACACTTACCTTAAATGAATTGCTGCTGGTCCAGGTACCACCTGAAATGGCCTCACCCAGGGTAATGCTGGAACCTACGCACACACCCGTACTTCCGCTGATTGGCGCAGGTAACTGATTTACGGTAACCGTGCTCAGGGCCGTACAGCCCGATGGCATTGCATAGGTAATTATTGGATTTATTCCCGCAATCATACCGGTAACATGGCCTGTTGCGTCAACGGTAGCCGCGCTTGGATTGCTGCTGCTCCATGTTCCGCCTGTTGTAGCATCCGTTAATGCGGTAACCAGGCTGGTACATACACTTGTAACGCCTGTTATCGCTGACGGTGACACATTAACGGTTACAATTGTTGTTGCATTGCAACCTGTTGACAGTGTATAACTGATAGTGGCAGTACCCGCGCCATACCCGGTAACCATACCTGCAGTGCCTACCTGCGCAACAGCTATATTGCTGCTGCTCCAGGTTCCTGAGGGCGTACCCGAGGTTAAAAGTGAAGGTATCGCTGAACATATATTGGTATTACCGGAAATAGGCAATGGCGCTGTATTTAAGGCAACTAATACGCTGGCCGTTGTTGCTCTGTTGGTAGAAACCACACACGTTACCAGGTCCCTGAAGTAAAGGGTGGAGGATATGGATTGTGTAGTAGCTATTGATGTGGATCCTGTTCCCCCAACATTACTCCAGCTCAGGTTGTCAACGGAATACTGCCACTGGTGCGTAATGCCCGAATCTGTGGTGGCGCCAATATCATATATGTTATCGGTGTAGGGCGTGCATCCTGCAGTTATTGGCGTAAAAGTAATACCCGGATTGGGGGTACCGGAACATGGGGTTTTGAAATTACCCGCAGCAAATACAGCAGAAACTGCACCGGAATTGGTAACAGAACCTCCGGGACAGGTGACAACGCAACGGTAATACGTAGTTGCACTAATACCTATAAAACTATAATCTATCTGAATTGCACCCGCAATATTCGTCCACGGTCCTAAAAGACTGGTGCCTGATTGCCATTGGAATGTGTAGCCTGTAGCTGATGATAAACCAGGAAGGTCAAGTGTAAAATTTGTTGACGGGCCTCCCGATGTAGGCGCTATGGAAGCTGTACCTGTAGTAGGGGCGCCTGAACAGGCTGTCGTAGAACCAATACCTGAAACAGGGATGTACATCGTCGTAGTCCCGCCTCCGGAAATTGTTATATTTCCACTAAAAGGAATAGGTGCGGTAGGGATAAATTGTATGTATAAATTGAGCGGCGCAAAAGTACCACCTGTATAACCACCGGGAGGAATAGTAATAGAGCCGCCGGGGCCGGTCCAGGAAATACCATCTAAAGAAATCTGGTAACCGGCCGCAGGAGCCAGAACATTAATGGAACCGCTGGTGGGCACTAAATAAAAACCTGCAAGCCTCGTAAATTGAGGTACTGAACTTGTACCAACCTGGATAGTACCGAAATTAAAAAATGGAACAGTAGAGGTAACAAGTGGTGATAATGGCGTAATGCTTACAAAACCATTCCCGGTCCTGCAGCCGTTTGAATAAGTTACGCTGGTATTTGCAGGAGCTGAATACGAAGAACCGCCGCACGCACCACCGTACATTGCACCACCAGCTCCATACCAGCCGCCACCACCACCGCCACCTTCACCGCACGAATATGCGGCACCACCTGCGCCGAATATGCCGGCAGTAGAACTGCTTCCGGCAGCCCCACCTGCGGTTTGAGTACCCGGATAGCCAACGTATGATGCGTTATATGAACCGCAATAAGTTCCATTTGCACCAGTAGGATAACCACCATCGGCACCATTTTCCCCACAAGC
>CAISOH010000034.1 GCA_903887005.1 uncultured Bacteroidota bacterium
GAAAAAATTAATGCTTTTCGCGCTGGTATCAGCTTTCACTTTGGGTTCCTCATATGCACAAGATCATAAGGCGCCACCACCACCTCCTCCACAAAACAGGCCAGAACCATTGGCTAAACCAAATTCCGGACCTGTATCTGTGCCAGGCAAAGAGAATGTACCTGCACCGGTACCTCAACCCCAGGTAGATAAGCATCATCCTGTTTCTAATCATAATGGGAATGTTCCTATCGCTAAACATCACAAAATGCCACAGCCGCAACCACCGTTACAACAGGGCAATAGGCCAAAACCAATGAACCATTAATTATAGAATGCAGAATAGAGATATAGGGATACAATGAAAATTGTATCCCTATATAATTTATAGTTATTACCACGCAATGTATAATTTAATATCTTGCACCAAAAGATAAAATAAGATGAAAAGAACAGTTATATTTTTTTTCACATTACTGTATCCGGTATTATTATTTAGCCAGATTTTAAATCTTGATAGAACTGTAGAAGTTGACAGTTCCTATAACAGTAAGAAAAAATACGCTGCAATATTAGGCGCATCCTTTTATAGCGTTCAGCAAAAGTATAGCTTTATTGATGAATCTTTAACCTACGACTTCACCCATTACTTGCCTAAAAATCACATACTTGTTCTAAGTGGGAAAACTAATATAACCAGTTCAGGGAATACAGTTTTTCAGAATATGGGGTTTGCTCATCTCAGGTACAGGGACAATGATACACGAAAATTTTCCGCTGAACCCTTCACTCAATACCAATGGAATCATACATTAGGCTTAATACAGCGGTATTTATTGGGTTGTAATTTACGCGTTCAGTTATTGAATAATACCAAGATGGATATTTATTATGGCTTGGGGGTAATGTATGAAAATGAACAATGGAACTATGACGGTGTTATTAACCCTGATTTAATACCAATTGATTGGAAAGTAATCAAAAATGATTTTTATAAAACAAACCAGTACGTTAAAGCTGCTATTTCATTAAGTGATAACTGTGACGTTGTTTCTGCAATATTTCTGCAAAACAAAATTGATGATTTCATGAACACTTACCGGCTCAGTAATTATACCACATTCAATATACGTATTAATAGTAAATTCTATTTTGCGATTTCTGGTGACATATCTTATGATAATAAACCGGTTGTACCCATAAAAAATACGTTCTATAGTATGGTCTCGTCTTTATCATTAAGGTTATAAAGGGGCAATTCATTACCCCTGGGGACATGTTACAGAAGATAAAAAAATGGTGAATGACGCTCGTAAAATAGTATGGATAAAACGTTCATCCATATGCGGCAGGTTTATGAGCATATCCACGGCATATCCTGACATTATTTATTGGCAACAATTATCTTACTATAATAGATATGCTGCCCTATGGTTGAAGATAGAAAATAGATACCTGCGGAAACATCAAGATTTACAACTGTTGTAATGTTGGTTGCAGTTATTATTTCTTTTACTTTTTCACCCAACATATTGGTTATTGTAAGCGCTACCCGCTCATTAGCAGCAGAGGGAATATACACAGAAAATGTTCCATCGTTAGGATTAGGATAGATGTTGCTTTCCAAAAGATTGTTTTGAGGCACACTGACACCGCAGGGTTTAACTGTGAGAAAAACATTTTCATGATTCATGCAACCATTCGCTTTCAGGGTGAAGTAATAAGTAACCATAACAGGACTTGTTGTTGTATCGTCCAGCGTCTCAAGTATATTACCTGAACCAGAAGATGTCGGGTTGCTGATACCTGCTTTCAGATTGCGTGTCCAGCTAAATGTTGTTCCGGGAGTACCGCTTGCCGGGTAATAGCTAAATAAAGTACTGTCACACACAGATGGTGTTAGCTGACTGCTTAACACGGGGGTAGGATTGACCGTTACCGTCACGTTTGCAGTATTTGTGCAACCGTTTGCTGTCAATGTATAAGTGTAAGTTACGGCAACCGGGAAATTAGTATAATTTATCAGTTGTTCAACAGGATTATCGATTCCGCTTCCGGCAAGCAGTAGGATACCCGGAACGTAAGCGCGTTCCCAACTAAATAAAGCGCCCGGTGGAATGCTCGTTGGCGTATAATTGAAGTAACTACTATCGCAAATAGCAGGTGGTGTTAGCGTGCTGGTAAGTATCGGCTGCGGGTTTACAGTAACAGTAATAGTTACATAACTAAGTCCGGCCGTATAAGTAATAGTTGAAGTACCCGCGGATACACCAGATACAATACCAGATGAAACGGTTGCAACAGAAGTAGTACTGCTGCTCCAGGTACCTCCGGCAGTCGTATCGCTTAAAGCAGTAGTAGCGAACTGGCATACAACCGGTGTTCCGGTTATCGGCCCAACCACAGCATAGGAAATAAAAGGCAAAAAGAACAGGGATAATATCAGGCTAAAGTATCTCATGGGATGGTCTTAGAACGTAAATTTATAGTATGGACAAAACGTTCAGTTTTCTATTTTGCCACGCTCATCGGGATATTAGGACTTTGGGGATTAACAGTTACCTTTAATAAAGCAGGTTGAATAACTAAATCCATATCTTCCATTGGAATAGCGCCAAGCAAAACATCTTCACCAAAAACCATTGCACCGGTAAAACAATTACGGTTTTTAAAAGTAATCTTTACCGGGCCTACATATGGCACAAGCTTCTTACTGCCGTCGGCTAAGGTTACTTCCCGTTCCTCTAATTGTTTTAGTTTCAATTGAAAAGAAATATGCTGCGGGATGCATAAGTGCAAAGCGCCTGTATCCACCAAAGCCTTTGTGACATATGGCTCCATTTCCGGTGCTAAAAGGTTAGTGATCTGGATTTCTGTATAAATCAATCCCATAAAACAAAATTACAATTTTATTTCTTATCTGAATTGTTTTGAACAATAACAATCTAAATGAGACACTTATCAATAGTATTTTTATCACGAAACACACTATATAATTCCACTTTTTTAATCCCTCTTTTTCTGGTAAATTTGTAAAACATTTCAATTCATGAATTCAAAGATTTTTTGAATTTTGAATTTTGGCTTTTGAATTTAAAGAATGAGCGACAATTATATAGTTTCCGCCCGGAAGTACCGCCCGCAGACGTTTGATACGGTTGTGGGGCAGGAGCATATTACTACTACGCTGAAAAATGCCATCAAAAACCAACACCTGGCACATGCATTCCTTTTTTGCGGCCCGCGTGGTGTGGGCAAGACCACCTGCGCCCGTATTCTTGCCAAGACCATCAACTGTGAATCGCCTACCGAAGATATGGAAGCATGTGGTATATGCCCTACCTGTGTAAGCTTTAAGAACAATGCTTCTTTCAACGTTTTTGAACTGGATGCCGCCAGCAACAACTCCGTTGACGACATACGCGAACTCACCAACCAGGTACGTTTCGCACCACAGCAAGGGAAGTACAAGATATATATAATAGATGAGGTGCACATGCTCACAGCATCGGCATTCAATGCATTCCTGAAAACACTGGAAGAGCCACCGCCCTATGCTATTTTTATTCTCGCTACTACCGAGAAACATAAAGTACTTCCCACCGTTCAGAGCCGTTGCCAGATATTTGAATTCAAGCGCATAACCACGCATGATATTGTGGCGCACCTGCAAAGCATAGCCAGCAAAGAAGGCATGATTGCCCAGGAAGCTGCCCTGCATGTAATTGCGCAGAAAAGCGAAGGCTGTATGCGTGATGCGCTTTCCATGCTCGACCGTATTGCCAGTTTTACAAATGGGATGCTCACCTACAAGAATACCATGGCGCATCTGAACTTGCTGGATGCGGAGTATTATTTCCGACTTACTGACAGTATGCTAAGCCAGGACGTAGCCGCTGCCTTGCTGCTGTTTGACCAGGCGCTGGAAAAAGGTTTTGAGGGCGACATTATCATTAATGGGCTGGCAGAGCATTTCCGTAATCTGCTGCTGTGCAAAGACGCCCGAATGGCAAAACTGCTGGACGTGCCGAATGACCACAAGCCCATGTATCATGAAAAGGCTAACCAAACCCCGCCATCATTTATACTATCTGCACTTAATGTTATTAACGACAGCGAACTGCAATACAAGAGCGCAACCAACAAGCGCCTGCATGTGGAAATGTGCCTGATAAGGCTGTGTTTTTTGCTGCAGAGCCTTTCTGTTACGCAGTTGGCAGCTGATAATTCACAGTCAGCAGTTGGCGATGTAAAAAAAAACTCCAATAGTGTAGGTAATGCGCCCTCAACTGTTGCACAGATAGTTAATAATGCACCTCCGAGCGCTGATTATGAATCTGTAGGAATAAAAGAACAGATAATACAGGAGCCTGCCCCACAACCGATACAACAAAAAGAAATACCAAACCCACTGCCACCTGTGTCAACCACAACCGCATCCGGCGGTCGCAGGTTAACAATGAATATTCTTGACGATATTGATGCAGCGGTTACTACAGCAACAGCCAACCTGAAACATGAAAAAAAGACGGTTTCAGATGAGATTGCAAAACAACTTTTTGAAAAATATAAAAAACACTTACAGGACACCAATAAAACGGTCATTTACGCACAGTTCAGCATGATGCGTGTTGAAGCTTTACCCCCGGATGAGGTACGCATAATCTCCCCAAGTGAATTTACCGATGCTTACGCACTTGAACAGCGCACTGCACTCATAGATTTTTATCGTGCTGAAACCAAAATGGTCATACGGATTACTACAGAAATACAGGAAGACGAAGCCATAAAAAACGCGCAAATAACGAAGGTACTCAGCAAGAGTGAAATGTATGAAGTTATGGCCGGTAAAAATCCAAATCTCGCTAAACTGAGAGATGGGCTTGGAATGCAGATTGAGTATTAGTAAAAGGTAGAAAAGTTAAAATAGAAAAGGGTAGTAGCTGTTAGTAAGAGGCAATACCAAACGACTTTTACTCAATGCGCTTTCAATACGCGAAGTTATTATGTGAAAGAGCGTTTGCTTCCATATAATAACTTCGCAGACTTATACCAGACAAAAAAATTAATTCCCCGAATTCACCGATGTGGTTTTACTCCTCCCTTTCTCTGCAGTAATTGTAGTATGTGCCTTCTCCTTGTATTCAGCAGTTATTTTTTCGTAAGATTGTTCGCCTTTTTTCAAATCATCATTCAGTACGGTAACAACCAGCATTATTTCATTTTCATTTGTGCAAAATATGGGTGTTCGGGATTTACTATCAACTCTTGCCGTTGCGGATGAATCAATACATCCATATCTTCCAACGGTATGGCGCCTAATAAGGGTTCAGAGCTGCCGGGCAACACCATTGCACTGCAAACGCAACGCCTGTTCTTAAAACGCACTTCTACCGGCGATACCACATCATATTCCACAATATGCCCGTTTGCCAGCTCTGCCTTTCTTTTTTCTACAACCGGCAGTTGCAATTGTTCCTGTATGCTTTCATTTATAGCAAGCATATAAGCTCCTGTATCAACCAGCATACTTACAGGCATTTTTCTTATCTCATCTTCGCCTATTATATGTCTGCGTGCCAATACCAGGTCTTCTCCATTTATTAATATTACTTCGGCATACACTAACCCCATAAGTTTTTTGTGTTTTGTCTAATGTATAAAAGTAAGCAGAATTTCAGGAAATAAACAGGGTCTAATGTTCTCGTGCTTCTTTTGTCGGGCAAAATAGTGCATTTTGACAGTTGTAACGTAACTCAACACGTCCCCGTCTGACCGCGAAAAGCGGTACTAACGGGGACGGATCCCTAATTCCCCGAATTCACCGATGTCGTTTTACTCCTCCCTTTCTCTGCTGTAATTGTAGTATGCGCTTTCTCCTGGTATTCTGAGGTGATTTTTTCGTAGGATTCTTCACCTTTTTTCAAGTCGTCATTCAGTACTGTTATACGCCCTAATTGCAGGTTTGAGGGCTTACATTCCTGGCTGCAAACGGAGGCGTAAACTTCTGTTATGTATTCACGGAGTTTTTTCTCGTCCGCAAAAATAGATTTGTGTTTGGTGGCTAATAGGGTGCTTCTCAGTTCTTCCAGTTTGGTGTTATACTCTTTAAGCATTTTTTTAGCCTGGGGTTTTGTTACGGAGTCCATATTATCCTTTAGCAGCTTTTGCTCTTTATTTATATTGTCCACAAGGGTATATAGCTGTTCATGCATTTTATACAATTCCATAGCAGCTTTATATTGCACTTTGCGGTCTTCTTCAGTGAATCGTTTATTCGCATCATCATGCACCATTTGTAACTGGTTGGTATATTCCTTATCGCCTATTTTCAGTTTTACAGTATAAGTGCCGGGCAATACAACCGGCGCTATAAATCCGCCATAGTCCATTTTTGTGCTGCCTGTAGCTGTTTTTGGCGGGGTGTAGCGGAGGTTCCAGTAAACCTTGTTAATGCCCTTGCGTTTGCTGCCGGGCAACGTCTGTACCAGCTTGCCGGTTACATCATATATCTCCACCTTTACTTCTTTTGTAGCGCGGTCTTTCATGTAGTATTCTATAGGTTGTACATAGTCCGGATTGCCGCCATACCAGCCACCGCTTACCGGGGAGCCACCTCCGCCATACTTACCCATAGTAATAGGCAATGGCTTATTGTCAAACAAATAAACATCCTTATCAACTACTTCTTTACTAAGCGCACGTATCGGGGTAATGTTGTTGACTACCATAATGCCCCTGCCATGCGTGGCAATTACGAGGTCATTGGTTTGGGGTTGGATCTGTATATCTCGCACCATGCAATAGTCGGGTATGTGGTTTTTCATCCGGAACCAGCTTTCGCCGCCGTCTATGCTGGCGATTAGCCCTCTTTCCGTACCGAGGAAGAGCAGGTTTTTGTTTACTATGTCCTCTTTTATTTTATGGGCATATCCTGTAAATTCATCACTGGTTATCCGTTTCCATGTTTTGCCTGCATCTGTTGATTTGGCAAGGTAGGTGTTCATATCGCCATACATGTGATTGTCGAATGTGGCGTAAACTACATTTTTGTCAAATTTTGATGGTTCTATACTGCTGACCCATGTCTGTGCAGGAATGCCTGCGGCTTCATAATTTTTGGCAAGGTTCATCCATGATTTGCCGCCATCGGTAACCAATTGCAGATTGCCATCATCGGTACCCACCCATATCATATTTTCATCGAGCGGTGATTCGGCAAGGGTGAATATGGTACAATGGTTTTCAGCTGATGTATTATCCTCGCTCAAACCGCCTGACTCTTCCTGTTGTTGTTTTTTCTTGTCATTGGTAGTAAGGTCGGGTGATATTTTTTGCCAGTTGCGCCCCTGGTCTGTGGTCTTATAAAGGTATTGTGCGGCTGTGTATAAGTTGTGGTGATTAGCCTGCCCGGTGACAATGGGCGTATTCCAGTTCCAGCGCAGCTTTTCATCATCTTTACCTGCCTGTGGTGTTATGTCCAATGACTTGAATGTGGTGAGGTCTATACGTCCCAGGTTTCCTCCCTGCGATTCGGCATAAGCAGTGTTATTGTCGGTAAGGTCGGGCTGCACCCAAAAGCCATCGCCGCCATACATATCCTGCCAGTTTGAATTATTGACACCACCGGGAGCTTCGGAGGGCGCCATCCAGCTACCATTATCCTGCAGCCCGCCATACATCCGGTAAGGAGTATTGTTGTCACACGCCACATGGTAAAATTGACCTACAGGAAGATTGTAAACAAACATCCAGGTAGTGCCCTTGTCCAGGCTAAAGTAAACGCCGCCATCCGTACCAAGGTACATTTGATTGGTATAGTTTGGGTTTATCCAGAGCGCGTGGTGGTCGCTATGCACCCAGCCGCCGTCATAGGATGCGTCAGTAAAGGAATAGCCGCCATCATCTGAATAAGAAAAGCCAAATCCCGGACGATAAACCCTTTTAGGGTCTTTAGGGTCAATGACTAAACAACTAAAATAAAATGGTCTGGATATAACATTCATAGTAGCGCTTTGAGATTTCCAGGTTTCGCCGCCATCAGCAGAAATATAAAGCCCTGTTTCTTTTGACTCCACAATCGCAATCATATTTTTTGGGTCGCTCGGTGCGAGTGTAAGGGCTATACGTCCGAATGGTTTAGTGGGTAAGCCATTAGTAAGCTCTCTCCAGGTATGTCCACCATCAGTACTTTTCCACATGCCGCTGCCCTTGCCGCCCGAATTGAATGCATAAGGGAACCGCCTGAATTCCCAGGTAGTCGCATATACTATCATGGGATTAGTTGGGTCAATGGCAACATCTGCGCAGCCTGTTTTTTCATTGATATAAAATATCTTACTCCAGGTATCGCCGCCATCTGTTGATTTATAAAGCCCCCGGTGTTTGCTGTCGCTCCATAGCGGGCCCGGCGCTGCCGCATAAATGTTATTTGGATTTTTGGGGTCTATCAGTATTTTGGCGATATGTTCTGTACTATCCAGACCCACCTTTACCCAGTTATCACCCGCATCTGTTGATTTGTATAATCCATCGCCAATGGATACTGTATTCCGCATATTACTTTCTCCTGTGCCAACAAAAACGGTAGCAGGGTTAGCCTGATCAACAGCGATAGAGCCGATACTCATACAATATTTATCGAAGATTGGTTTGAAGGACGCTCCGGCATTGGTGCTTTTCCAGACGCCCCCGCCTGCACTGCCTACATACAAGGTTTTGCTGTCCGCGTTTACGCCTTCTATGGCTGTAATGCGTCCGCTCATAGTGCCCGGCCCAAGCCATCTTGCTTCCAGTGCGCCGAAAGTATAGGAGTTAACCTTTGTCTGTGACTGAGCTTTACCAACCAGGAGTAAAGCAGATAAAAGGAAAAAAAGTTTTTTCATAATAGTGTGTATAATTTTGAAAATATCGTTTTGCCAAAGCATTGTGAATTAATATTCGCGAAATTCTTTTTGTTCATTACCTGACAGATAACATCTCCCGGCACCTGTCCCGATTTTTCATCGGGAGCTATGGGGTTCTTCCGGTTTGAAAATCTGTTCATCAACCGGTTTATTGATTTCAATACTTTTTATAGTCATGGAGCCGGCGCCATCCATAGACATCGGGTAAATGATTCCTTCAGGGAGTTTTTCATAATCGCCGTAAGTAGCAGTTTGCACTTGTTCTTTACCATTGGCTTTTATTTTTTCTACGGTGCGTACCAGGTAGTAACTGGAGGCATCTATAAAAATGGTTTCTTCCTTTCCTGACGGAAGTGTTACTTTCAGTTTATAACATTCGGTCCCTTCCACATCATCCTTGCCAAGGTTAATAACTTTGTTTCCCTTGGTCTTATAATCAATCAGCGGGCCTTGTATGTCTAACCTGTCCTGCGCCTGCTTTACTGCGTCTTCTGGTATTACATCTGCTTTTTGCCCCCCGCGTGGATTATAGTTCCATCCTGCTTTGTCTGTAATTATTGTATAGCCGGTCATACCATTCACCGTATTTTCAGTTTTATATCCTTTTCCCTGGAGAACAGTAATGGTCACAGGTATTTCCACACCCCTGGAATTCCTGACACAGTTCTTTTTTATAGAATTAATTTTCTTCCAGTTATCAGCGCCGCCAATTGCAATTATGTGCTTTTGTATTATCTCATCGGTAGTCTGGCCCTTTGCAGCAGTGATACCACCAGCGCCGGATATTGCGAAAGCAAAGAATAACAATCTGGCGTATTTCACAGTTGGGCGTTTGATGCAAATGGATAAAATAAGGATGATATCGCGTTACACAGATACGACAACCCCGAGGCGTCGGGATTGTCAAATCTACCACACGCACTATTTTTTACTGTCAACTGCATTTGTTGGTTCGCCCGGTTTGAAAATACTTTCGTCAACCGGTTTATTGACTTCAATAGTCTTAAATGTGATAGCACCCATTCCTTCATCAGTTGTCATTGCTACTACAATGCCTTCCGGTAGTTTCTGATAATTGCTGTAATTTACTATCGTCTCTTCCTCTTTACCGTTCGCTTTGATTTTATCTACTGTGCGGATATGGTAGTAATTAGATGCATCGAGATAAATGGTTTCTTCTTTTCCATTCTTGTAGGTCACCTTTAGTTTATAACATTCTGTCCCTTCCACCTGGTCTTTACCAAGGTAAACCACTTTATTGCCCTTGGCCTTATAATCAACAAGGGGTCCCTGCACATCCAGGCCATCCTGCAACTGTTCCACCATATCGGCCGGAACTGCTTCCGGTTTTTTCTGGCCATACATCGGGAAATAACCCCATCCATCCTTCGTTGTCATTATCTGATAGCCGGTCATTCCGTTCATCGTTACTTCCATGCGTGCGCCTTTGCCGTTTAATACAATCGTGGTAACAGGGATCTCCGTACCTCCGGCATTAATACTGCCAATTGATTTAATGGAAGTTATTTTCTTCCAGTTGTCTAATCCGCCAATAGCGGTTACATGTTTTTGGATTATCTCATCGGCGGTTTGGGCTTTAGTGGTTGTAAAGCCTGCAAATAACATAGCAGCCGCTACCACTGAAAATCGGAATGTTCTCATTATTGGTGTGTTTTTAGTTTTTGATAAAAAATTAAATATAGCGCAAGATATGGAAAAAAGTTTTTTGTAACGGGGGTGAAATTGGAGGGTAATTTATTTCTTAATGCTTTACAGGACACTTATAGGGATATTTTCAGAAAATTTTTGCGTTACAGATTGATGGATAACCTTTAGAACGGTTACTTTTGTGGTATAAACTAAGTTATATGCCCGGATACGAACTATTTGGCGCACAGGAGCGCAAGGAAGTAAATGATGTACTGGAAACAGGCATCCTCATGCGGTATGGTTTTGATGGGGCCCGTAATGGCACCTGGAAAGCCAAAGAACTGGAGCAGGAGATCTGTAAAACTTTCGGCGTAGGTTATGCGCAACTCGTAAGCAGCGGCACTGCAGCTCTGACGACTGCCATGGCTGCATTGGGCATAGGGGCAGGTGATGAGATCATTATGCCGGCATTTACGTTTGTGGCAAGCTTTGAAGCAGTTCTTTCAGTAGGCGCCATACCTGTGATGGTGGATATTGATGAAACGCTTACACTTGACCCAAAAGCGGTTGAAGCGGCTATTACCCACCGTACAAAGGCGGTAATGCCGGTACACATGTGTGGCAGTATGGCCCAGATGGATGAATTAAAAGCTATTTGTGATATCCATAAATTACTGTTGCTGGAAGACGCCTGCCAGGCTATAGGGGCCAGCTACAAGGGTAAGAGCGTAGGCACGATAGGACATGCCGGTACGTTCTCATTCGATTTTGTAAAGATTATTACTTGCGCTGAAGGCGGTGCGGTGATCACTAATAATGAAGCGGTTTACAAGAAGTGCGACCAGTTCAGTGACCACGGCCATGATCATGCCGGCAAGGATCGCGGTGCAGATTTGCATCCATATCTTGGTTATAATTTTCGTATATCAGAGCTTCATGCCGCTGTGGGACTGGCGCAGGTCAGGAGGCTGAATGAATTCCTTACTTTACAAAAACGTAATCACAGCATTATAAAGAATACGCTTGAAAAGGTGGAAGGCCTGACCTTCCGCCGGATACCTGATCCTGCCGGAGATGCAGGTTCATTCCTCTCTTTCTTTTTACCTACGGAAGATATGGCGCGCGATGCTGTTGCCGGTTTCAATGCCGCAAACATTGGCGGCAATTTTTACTGGTACGACAATAACTGGCACTACATACGCAAATGGCAGCACCTGCAAAGCGGCAGCTGGATGCACCGCCTGCACGATGATATGAAAAAACAGGTAATGCATTACACCAACCAGGCTTTTGCTATGAGCGATGCCATTATGAGTCGTTGCATCTCTTCATCCATCAGCCTGCTTTGGGACGAAGCCCAGGCGCAGGAACGCGCTGATAAAATGGCGGAAGTTTTGCGGAAAGTGATGGTTGGAAATAGGGTAGGAGCTTAGTTTTCTTGTTGGAATTTTTAATTGGGTTTGTTTTTATGAATTTTATTGTTGTCTGAACTGGAATTTGTTGAATTCTCAGAATTAAAGAATTCTTATTTCAAAATGGAAAAAATTCTACCAATTCTTTAATTCTAAAAATTCCGGTTCAGACAATCCAGCTCATGTATTTTTATACTTTTTATTAGTCAGCCGTTTAAACGTAAGGCTTTTGCTACCGAAATTTATCAGCAATCCAGTCTTCATATTATAGGCTTCAAGGTAATTGATTGCCTGGGCAAGATGCACATCTTCCAATGTGATTATTGCTTTCAACTCAACCATAATCTCATTTTCAACGAAAAAATCCACACGCCTTGTGCCAATGATTTCATCGCGATAAAAGATAGGCATTTCTTTTTCTCTTTCATAGGCTAACCCTTCATACCTGAATTCTATTTCCAAGGCTCTTTGATATATTACTTCCTGGAAACCATTTCCTAAAGCAGCATGTACTTTCATAGCACAACCTATGATTTTACCGGTGCAATCATGAAATTCTTCCGGTTTGCGTTTTGCATCCATTTTTCTATATTATTTTTTGAACAGAAATTTGTTGAATTTCTGGAATTAGTGAATTGTTTTTTCTTGTTGTCTGAACCGAAATTTATAGAATTTCTGGAATTATTGAATTTTTTTTCTGATTTTTAAAAATTCCACCAATTCTTTAATTCTAAAAATTCCAGTTCCGACAATCAAATATTCCCTATCTTTATTCATCTTTTCACAATAAGAAGTTATCCCATATTCTTATAAAACAGATGAAAAAATCTATATACCGCCGGGCAATCATGGTGCTATTATTTGTTTTGTTTTCTACAGTAGAAAACATAAATTTTCTTTATGCCCAGATAATTACTACTGTTGCCGGAAATGGAATTTTGGGATATAGTGGAGACGGTGGGCCTGCAACGGCTGCAAAATTTCATATTCCGGGTAAAGTGATTATTGATAACAAAGGAAATTTATTTATTGCCGATGATTATAATCACTGTGTTCGAAAAGTGAATGCTGTAACTGGGATAATCAATACCATTGCCGGAACTGGAGTTGCAGGATACAATGGAGATGGGATATCGGCTACTTCAGCACAATTAGACGATCCATGTGGTATGGCTTTCGATGCTGCTGGTAACTTATTTATCGGAGATATCATTAATCATAGGGTTCGTAAAATAAATGCTGTCACCGGAATTATAAGTACTGTTGCCGGAACTGGTTTTGGCGCCGGTGGATTGGGTGGATATAATGGAGATGGAATACCTGCAACTATGGCAGAGCTCAATGTTCCAGGATATATTTCTATTGATTCATCGGATAATTTATTCATATCAGATGGCAGAAATTACAGAATACGTAAGGTTGATTCCAAGACCAATATTATAACTACGATTGCAGGCAATGGAATTTCAGGATATACTGGTGATGGAGGACTTGCTACTTCCGCAGAATTAATGGGGCCACAAGGAATAGCTTTTAAAAGAGATGATTATCGTAATTTATTCATTGCAGACAGTCTTTCTAATGTTCGGAAGATTGATCTTGCAACAGGCATTATTACTGTTGTAGCAGGTAATGGCACTTATGGTTATAGCGGAGATGGGGCACCGGCTTCTGCTGCTTCAATAGCTGCTCCTTTTGATATTGCTTTTGATGCATCCGGCAACTGTTATATTGCTGAATTCCCAGGTAGGATCCGTAAGATAGATACTTTTGGCATCATTCATACAGTTGCCGGTACAACCGTATCTGGTTACAATGGAGATGGAATACCTGCTACCGCAGCAGAACTTAACGAAACAGTAGGGATTGCTATAGATGCGTGTGGTAGTTTATACATTGCTGATGCAAGTAATGAAAGAATCCGTAAAGTAACATTTCCACCTGTTCTGACAGTTCCAACGATTTCTCTCTCGGGTGCAAGCTCAGCATTAATGGGTTCTTCTGTAACAATAACTGCAACTATTTCAAATTCAGGCAGCACTTATATAATACATTGGATGAACCATGGTATAGAATTTACCACTACCACTATACCCTCAGTTACTTACTCTAAGCCTTTTTTGGGCAATGATACAATAACAGCAAGAGTGGTGTCAACCGCTACTTACGGGTGTTATGATAGTACGACCTCGGCTGGGCATATTGTTGCAACTGTGCCAGGAGGCATAGCTTCAATATCTCTTAAAGAAGATTTTACTATCTATCCCAACCCTGCCCATGAAATACTTTATTTAGAAGTATTTAAAGCTACTACAACCTATCGGCTAGTAAGCATAGTAGGTGCAGTGTTGCAGCAAGGCGAATTAAGCAGTAGCAATAATAGTATTTCCATAAAGGCATTGCCGAGAGGCATATATATGCTGGAGGTGAGGGACAATGAAGGTGGAAAAACGCTTAGTAAGATCGTAAAGGAGTAATTGTCTGAACCAGAATTTGTTGAATTTTTAGAATTAAAGAATTCTTATTTCAAAATGGAAAAAATTCCCCCAATTCTTTAATTCTAAAAATTCCGGTTCAGACAATCCGGTTAATGCATGTTTATACTTTTTATTAGTCAGTCGTTTTGAAAGTAAGATTATTTGTCCTGAAATGTATTTTGGCATAGCCTCACGAATCCATTCCTGGCTACAGCCAATCCATTCATGAGTAAACAAAATACTCTTTTAGTTTTCAAGCCTTTTCTTCTTAAAAAAATGATAAAGGCTTTGCTGCTCTACGAAAGAAAGAATGATTTTATGTAAGTCTTAATTCATATTTTTAACCTGTATTCTTATAATAAACTGTCTATATGAAAATAATAACACCCATTGCAAAACCTATTCCACTGGTTGTTGTTTATCCAGCAACTTTAAAAGATCAGTAAATTCCATCTTTTTTGTTTCGCCAAGTTCACGGTCAAGGTCTATGAAGCGATAATAAATATTTTCCAGTTCATCTTCGGTAAATATACCATAAGCAGTTTGGAACAATTCTTCATTTTCTACTGCAATATGGTCCAGTAAAGCTTCCGTATATTCATCAATCTTCTCTGAAGCCTCACTATAGTTTTGTTGTTCCAGGTCCAATTCTATATCACGGATCAGTTCCCTGAAATAATTGTGGTTATCGAACATTTCATTAATGATCCCTTCCGCCAACAGCTCATTCTTTTTTGCCATCTCCGGAAAGAGTATTTCTTCTTCCTTATGGTGATGGTACTGGTCGGCATAGACCCTGAAAAAGCGTATGAGCTCACTGATAGTGATTTCATACTCCTCATCGTTTTTTCCAATCAGGGACTTAGCGTTTTTAGCAATCTCCACTGCGCGGGTGATGATTTCATGCTCATCAAACAGCATCTTTAATGAATTGTTCATATTTATTATTTTGTTTTTTTACATGTTTGCACCTATGCTCTTTCCTCCGTCCACGTATATGGTTTGCCCGGTAATAAATTGTGTGTTTCCGGAAACAAGAAACGATACGGCATTTGCTACATCTCCGGGGCTGCCCATTGACTTTGACGGTTGCGCTTCAATTAATTTCTGCAATACATCCGTTGCTAATTTTTGAGTCAGCGGTGTGTCTATTAAACCCGGGGCTACGGCATTTACGCTGACATTATACTTGCCCAGTTCCAGCGCCAAAACCCTTGTCAGTGCTACCACTCCTGCTTTTGATGCTGAATAATTACTTTGTCCCCGATTTCCAAGCCAGGCGCGGGAAGCAATGTTTACTATCCTGCCCGATTTCTGTTCTTTCATAGTAATGGCTGCTTCCCGGCACATTAACCATGTTCCTTTCAGGTTTACATTTACTACCGCATCAAAATCATCAACGCTCATATTCCATATCATATTATCCCGTATGATGCCTGCATTATTTACTACTGCGCTGACTGTACCAAATTTGCTTTTCACACCTTCAAACAATTCCTTTACCTGCTGTTCATTGCTAATGCTCATCTTGATAAATTCAACACAATCCTTGCCAAATTCATTTATGAGAGTATCTTCTCCTGTAGGGTCCATGTCAACGGCTACTACATAAAATCCGTCATTTACTAATTTTTTGCAGATGGCTTTTCCTATTCCTTTTGCCGCCCCTGTTACAATTGCTATTGGCCTGTTGTTCATTATGCTGTTATTTTATTTTTTACTGAAAGTAATTTTGCAAGAATACTTATGGATATTTCATCGGGTCCGTCAGCGCCAATTTCAATGCCCAGTGGCATATCCACCTTCTCTAATGCCTCTTTGGTTCCTATACCATCTTCTATAAACATCTTTTTAGTTAGCTCCACTTTTCGCTGGCTTCCCATCATACCTAAATAAGCATATGGTTTATTGATACAAAAGGAAAGAATCTCCCGGTCAAACGGATGGCTGTAAGTCACGATAGTGATATAAGTACTTTCATCGAATGGTAGCGCTGCTAAAACCTGGCTGAACTCACCAAATATTTTATTAATACCGGTTAGTTTTAATTCTTCCAGGTAATCTTTGCGGTTATCTATCACCGTTATTTCAAAATCAAAATCCAGTGCCCTTTTTGCAAGCGCAGACCCGGTATGTCCGGCCCCGAAAATGTACAGTTTGTTTTTCCTCATTACTGGTTCTATATACATATCCAAACTGCCTCCGCAAGACATTTGAAGTTGTTTCAGCAGATCATAGTGAAATAATAGTGGTTCTTTTGTTTTCAATACACCTAGTGCATCTTCGATCACTTTTTTTTCAATCCTTCCGCCGCCTATTGTTCCATATATTTTTCCATCCGGGAATACCAGCATTTTTGCCCCGGTGGTACGTGGAACAGACCCTCTTGTATTTGTTATAATACAAAAGGCGAATTCACAATTCTGCGCTCTTAATTCCGCTACCTTTTCAAAAACATCGTTCACTACAATATCTGGATTTTATTGTGACTTAAAATATGCTTTTGATAATCCGAAGGCAGGTTAATATTCAGGATACAATTTTCATCATCAATGTTTAATTTGTATCTGCTAAATAGTTCCAACTCTTCACGCAAAGTATTTTTATATTCTTTTAAATGTAAAATCTTTTTAATTATTGCGGCTGAAATCAGTACCGGATGCCCCCCCTTATTATTGTATTCAGGAGAAACATAGTCGGCGTTTGATCTATATGTAAGTAAGTTTTTGATGAGCTCCGTTGTTACGAAAGGGTTGTCAATATTTTGAATGAAGCAATAATCTGCATTAGGTGATTCATTCAATCCAAGTTGAAGGGAATATAATCTCCCTTTTTCGGAGTAATAATTATTTACAATGCTTACCATGTCATTATTTACCCCATCATCTGTAAAGTCTATATCTGCATTTTTTACAACAATAATTTTTTTCATTCCTGCTTTTTGATATACCTCTATTATATGTTGCAGAAAGTTTTGCTGCTCCGAAAATTTAAGTAGTGCTTTATGAGTTTTCATCCTGGATGATAATCCTCCGGAAAGAATAACACAAATGATATTTTCATTTTTCAGGAATGATCTCATTTTTTTATTAAAATTTAGAAATAACTATCATTTCAATAATACTTCCTGGAAAGAATGGAATAATATGCAAATAAGAGATGTTTCTAAATAAAAAACCTGATATAAATCAACCATTTTTCTGATAGTAATCATAATTCAAAGGATAAAGTTGTCGCAAATTGCATACTAATTACCTTATTGTAATAACAGGCATTTAGAGAAATAAAAAAACTACTGATGAAAAAAGCACCGGAGCGCTTGACTTCCTTGTTAGATGAATGCAAAACTTTAGCATTCGATCTCAATTTTAATTATGCAAAACAATGGAAAGCAAAATCAAAGTACAGGCTATTAGTGGGGTATCTGCCCATTTATGTTCCAAGAGAAATAATTCATGCCGCAAACGGACTTGCTGTAGGGTTAATGGGAGTTGGTGATCGTAAGCAAATAATAAAAGGCGATGCTTATTACCAATCCTATATATGTCATTTGCCACGTGGAATTATTGAAATGGCATTAGATAATAACCTCGATAATTTCGATGGTTTTCTTTTCCCTTCTATTTGTGATTGTGTCCGCAATCTGAGCGGTATGTTCAAATTAGCAAAAAAAGGAAAGTTTTCCCGTTATTTCGATTATCCGCAGAATTTTGAAAAACACATTGGTGGAACCTTCTATCGTGAATTAAATGAAACTATCATCAATGATATGTTTAAAATAAACGACATGAAGATAACTACCCAGCACCTCAATGCTTCGATAGCTCTTTACAATCACAACCGGGATTTAATTGAAACGATTTATAATATCCGCCAGGAATTTCCATGGAGGTTATCTGCTGTTGACATTTATCATATTATCAGGGCAGGTATGGTCATTAATGTAGAGAAGCATAATGAGATGCTGGAGGAAGTTGTTAATCTGATAAGTGAAGATTTTGGGGAGCCTATGGATAATATCAGGGTAGTAATATCCGGTTCTTTCTGTGAACAACCTCCAATCGGAATGATCAAATCAATTGAAATGGCGGGTTGCTATATTGTTGATGATGATTTTATGCTTGGTTCCAGGTGGATCCAGGGCCGTATTGATGATACTACCAATGATCCTTTAAATGAAATTGTAGAAGCATTTCTTACAAAAAGTGCGCCTTCTTCAGCAGTTTATGATGTGCCGCATCCCAAAAGCGCGCGTCTTGTACAGCAGGTTAGAGACAGGGGCGCAGATGGCGTTATCTTTTGCGCGGCAAGTTTCTGCGACCCGGCATTGCTCGACAGGCCTGACTTACAGAAGGCATGTGATGATGCGGGAATAGCACATATAAATTTCCAGTTTCATGAAAATACCGGCCAGTTTAAAGTAATAAAAGAACAGGCAGGGACATTTTCAGATTCAATAAAGTTATGGGTTTAACGGGTAGAGACGCAACGCTTGCGTCTCCTGCTCAAAGTTTGACAGGTGATTTTTAAATGCATTTTCCACATTAATTCATATAAAAAATGAGTAATCCTAAAGAAGCAATCAAGGAAAAAAGTATGGTCATTCAGAAAGAGATGCTGGCTAATCTTTTTACTGAACTGAGCAATGCGAAAGCGAATGGTAAGAAAGTAGTGTACACATTTGTGCCGGGGAACCTGACGGAATTGATCCTTGCTATGGATATGCTTCCTGTTTACCCTGAGATTAATGCTCTCCAATCCGGTATGCGCAAAAAATCAGGAGGCTATATAAAGGATGCAGAGAAGCTTGGGTTTTCTGAAGATGTATGCACATATGTAAAGTGCGACATAGGTATGATGCTCAATGGCAATATTGGCCCTACAGGCGAAAAACTTCCTGAACCTGATTTGTTGCTGTTAAGTTATACGGGTTGTTTCACTTTTCTGAAATGGTTTGAGAACCTCGAAAGGTTGTACCCGGGAGTAGAAATAGCCATGTTGCATACCCCTTACCAGGAAGATGGTAAAATAACTGAAGATCAAATCAGTTATATGGTTAAGCAATTGAAAGAAGACGTAATCCCAAAAATGGAAAAAGTAGCGGGGAAAAAACTGGATTACGACCGTCTTGGTAAAATGCTGGATAATGCCGCAAAGGCAGAAGACTTGTGGGTTAAGGTATTGGAAACTGCAAAAAACAGGCCGTCTCCTATTGATTCTTATTTTGCCGGTGTGTACTACATGGGCCCGTTGAATACCGCATTCCGCGGCACGGAAGAAGCAGTTCATTATTATGAAGAATTATACAAAGAAGTAACAGACAGGATGAAACTGGGATTGTGCCCTGTAACTCCCGAAGGTGAAATGAAAGAAGAAAAATTCAGGCTGGTTGTGGAAGGGCCTCCAAACTGGACAAACTTCCGCGAATTCTGGAAAATATTCTACGATATGGGAGCTGTAATTGTTGCTTCTACCTATACCAAAGTTGGTGGTTTATATGATCAGGGTTTCAGGCATGAGCCGGGGAAACCATTGGAAAGCCTTGCCAAATATTGTATGGGTTGCTACACCAATTTGAATTTGCCGCAGCGTGTTGATCTGATCGAACATTATATTAAAGAGTATAAAGCGGATGGTTTCCTGATTAATTCTATTAAGAGTTGCAATTCATTCTCTGCCGGCCAGTTGTTAATGATGCGGGAGGTAGAGCAAAGATGCGGTATACCGGTTGGTTTTATTGAAAGCGACCTTGTTGATCCCCGTTATTTCTCTTATGCGAATATCAAAAACAGGTTAGAATCATACTTCCAGATGCTTGGACAGAGAAAAGTGATCATAGCACAGGAAGAAGCTGCAGTGTAATTAATCATAAAACGAAACTCAAAATAATGAACAAGTATTATTTAGGTATTGACCTCGGGTCAACAACTTCCAAAGCGGTGATCATCAATGAGCAGGATGAGATTATAGGCCGTGGCATAACTAATACCCGCGCTAATTATTCAGTGGCGGCTGATATAGCGAGGATGGAGGCAATATACAATGCCCGTTTTTCTATCCTGAAGAAGAACCTCGCTAAGGAGATCGAATCAAAACCGCAATACAAGAAATATTTGTCTGACCTGGAAAGCGTTTTCCAGTACGAACAATTTAAGGTTAGAATTGATAAACTGGGCGATGAACTTCTGAAAACCTGCTACAATCATTTTGAAGGTGAAAGGCGCCTGGTGATGATTGATCATTTACGGATTATCCGGAAGGCCATCAAGCCCAGGATCAAGCACCAGTATATTTATGAGAACCTCGGTGATAAAAATCAATTCTTCCGTGATATAGTATCTGAAAAATATAATGAAGAAGTAAACAAATTCGATATTTCACTTTTTGAACCATTGATGACAATATGGGATAAAAGCATCACGGCTGCAGAAAATGAAATAGTGAATTTTGATTTCGAAGCCCTGATCACACAGGCTATGGATTTGCTCCGGGAAAAATATGAAAATCTGCCTGACCAGGCTGAAAATATTCCGATTGAAGCAAACGCAACTTTTGACGCGGAAATGTATTTGCTGAAAGGCGACTTTAAAAATGTTTCTGAATCATTGCGTGACCGGATTGATGAAGTTGCAAACATTGAATTTAATATAGAAAACATGACCGGGACAGGTTATGGTAGGGCTTTGCTGCCATTTCCGCAGGAATGTATCAGGTCGGAAATTTTGTGCCATGCTTTCGGAGCCCATGCGGTATTCCCTGAAACACGTACCGTATTGGACATTGGCGGGCAGGATACCAAGGCCATCCAGGTTGATAAGTATGGTCTCGTAACCAGTTTCCAGATGAATGACCGTTGCGCTGCAGGATGTGGCAGATACCTTGGTTATATAGCTGATGAAATGAGTATTTCCCTGAACGAATTAGGCCCGTTGGCTATGCAGGCTGAGAAGGAAGTAACCATTTGTTCTACCTGTACGGTTTTTGCAGGCGCTGAATTACGTGAGCTGACCAATATGGGAGAAAAAAGAGCGGATATCCTTGGTGGCTTGCATAAGGCGATAATCATGAGGGCTATGTCGCTGATTGCCAGGTCTGGCGGTGTTTTCAATGAATTTACTTTTACTGGTGGAGTCGCAAGAAACCAGGCCGTAATAAAATATCTCGCTCAGCTGGTAAAGGAAAATTATGGCGATAACATCAAAATAAACATTCACACGGATTCCATCTTCATGGGTGCATTGGGTGGTGCCATGTTTGCACGCAGGAATATTAAAATTGATTTGCCAAGCGCAAAAAAGGTTACAGCTTAAAAAGTCAAAATTCAAAATTCAAAAGATAAAGTCAAATAATCATACCTGAAAAATATATTTTATGACAGAGACAGTTTATACGATGGGGATAGATGTTGGAAGCAACTTTATTAAACTGGTATTGATGGAGTATTCTGATCAGCCAAAACTGGTTGACAAGCATACGGAAAAGATACGTAAGCGTAACCCCACCCAGGTTGCCGATGAAATGGTACAGATAATGCTTGATAAAAACAAGCTGAAGTACGAAGATGTGGTTTATCTCGCATCAACAGGTGAAGGGGATCTCGTAAAACGCAAGCGTGGCCATTTCTATGGAATGACTACCCATGCGCGTGGTGCGAATTTCTTCTTTCCTGAAGCCCGTACTGTAGTTGATCTCGGCGCATTATATGTACGTTGTATCCGTATAAATGCAGGAGCAAGAGTAGAGGATTATAAAATGACGGGCCAGTGCGCGTCTGGTTCCGGGCAATTCCTCGAAAATATATCCCGCTATCTTGGATTGAGTATTGAAGAAGTTGGAGAGGTTTCCCTGCAGGCGAGTAACCCTGAAATATCTTCGGGTATATGTGCAGTGCTTGCCGAAACAGATGTGATTAACATGGTATCGCGGGGTATAAAGACCGCCGACATTATTAAGGGTATTCACTTGTCCATCGCAGCGCGTGTCATAAAATTGCTTGGGGCATTGAAAGCGGAGTCTCCTATTATTCTTACCGGGGGGATGGCGCTTAATAAAGGAATGATACAGGCAATTGATGAGACGCTGAAAGAAGGAACCAAAAAATTTGTTATCCATGCACATCCCGATTCCATATATGCAGGATGTATAGGAGCGGCATTGTGGGGTGGCTACCGTCATTTTAAATTGAAAGAAAAACAAGCAGTAGTGGCGTAAGTCAAAAGGTTAATTGGTTAAAAGGTTAATTGGTTAATAAAAGCCAGTGTTGTTTCAAGAATAGTAAACCCGAAGGGTTGGTATTATTATAGCAAAAACAACGAATAAAGATTAACCCCGAAGGGGTGACATTATTTACTCATAATGAACACTGGAAGTTTAGGATGGGATTACTAATATAGCTTAAACAACACTGCATTAAATTTTAATAAAATGGAAGCAGAATTAATGGAGCCTGTCAAAAAAGCAGTTCATGAACTGGATGCACTGTTTAAACCAAGGTCAATAGCCATAATAGGCGCATCTCAGAAAGAGTTATCAATCGGGAATGTAATTATAAAAAATCTCGTTCATTATGGTTATACCGGGGCCTTATATCCCATTAACCCGAAGATGGATGAAATACGGGGGATTAAAGCATATCCTACCATATTTGAAGTGCCTGATGAAATTGACCTGGCGCATGTAATCATTCCTGCAAAATTCGTTCCCCAAACCATTGAAGATTGCGGGAAAAAGGGTATTAAGGCAGTAATAATAAATTCCGCAGGCTTTAGTGAGATGGGTGAAGAAGGCGTAGCCTTGCAAAATGAATTTTTGTCTATTGCTAAGAAATATGGCATCAGGATTTTCGGCCCTAATTGCCAGGGAATCATAAACTCAGATCCTGAATATAAAGCCTATTGTGATTTTACCTTCACTTTCCCGAAACCGGGAAAAATTTCTATTGTTGCCCTTAGCGGTGGTGTAGGCGCCTTCATTATGCAAAGCCTTTTTGATTTGGATATTGGGATGCGGATGTATGCATCTAACGGCAATGCATCTGATGTATCTATACCTGATGTGATAAAATATTATGGGGATGATGAGGAAACAAAAGCTATAATACTTTATACAGAAGGATTGTCAAATCCGCTGGAATTTATGGAAGTGGCAAAATCGGTAACCAAAAAGAAACCGATACTTGCCATGAAAGCCGGCAGAACTGAAGAGGGTGCAAAAGCTGCTGCCTCTCATACAGGCTCGCTTGCAGGGGTTGATATTTCTACAGAGCTTATTTTTGAAAAAACCGGAATTCTCGCTTTTAATAATGAAGAAGAATTATGCCAGGTAGCAATGGCTTTTGCAACTCAGCCTTTTCCAAAAGGGAATAGGGTAGGAGTAATTACCAATACCGGGGGGCCTGCAGTAATAGCTACTGATGAATTGATTAATTCAGGGCTTAGGTTGCCTGCTCTTTCTGAAAAAGCAAAAAGTATTTTGCAGACAACCATGTTGCCTGAAGCGACTATCGGTAACCCGATAGATGTTGTTGCTACGGGAGGAGGCGCACATTTCAGAAGTGCAATGGATGTGCTTATGGAGGAAGATGAAATTGATTCTATTTATATCAATTTTGTAACAGCGCCGTTTACGGATACTGATGAAGTTGCAAGAAATATTGTTGAGGTAAGCCAGTTGAAGAAGAAACCGGTTGTATGCAATTTCATGACTAATATGAGCCTGGAACGTTTCCAGGAGACGGCAAGGATACTAAAAGACGGAGGCGTTCCGTGTTATAGTTTTCCAACCACAGCTGCAAAAGCGCTTGGAGCTCTATATCGTTACAGTAAAACCAGGTCAAGAAATATAGGCGAGCCAAAAGACTTTCCGGGAATTGATAAAAAGAAGGCGGATGTCATAATCAGGCAGGCTCAGAAAGAAGGTAAATCTTACCTGGCAGCTGATGGTGTTTATGAAATACTGACAGCCTATGGCATACCTGTAGCAGATTGGTGGTTGGCCAATGATATATTTGAGGCGGAAAGTGCTGCTGAAAATATAGGGTACCCGGTTGTCATTAAGGTCGAATCTTCTGCAATCGTTCATAAAAGTGATATAGGTGGAGTGGCAATTAACCTGAAAAATGCCGCAGAAGTAACGGAGACCCTGGAAAAAATGAAATTAAAATTTGGTACCAGGAATGTAAAATACTTAGTTCAGAAATTTCTTCCCGGAGGAAAGGAGTTGATTGCAGGCGTAAGTACCAAAGCTGGGTTGGGGCATCTGATCATGTTTGGGCTGGGAGGTATTTATGTGGAAGTATTGAAAGATGTTGTTTTTAAAATAGCGCCTGTTACTGAGTTGGAAGCAGGAGAAATGTTATCCTCTATTAAGGCGGCAAAATTATTGGATGGCGTAAGAGGGGAGAAAGCTATCAATAAGGAAATGGTAATTGATATAATACAACGCGTGTCAAAGTTAGTGACTGACTTCCCGATGATTACTGAAATGGATATGAACCCAATCATCGCTATTCATGACAAAGTATATGTGGTGGATGCCAGGATAAAAATTGACTAAATAATTAATTATGTATAAAATTGAATCGGCAAAATATTTGAAGGAAATAATGGGTAATTATTTCCTGGGAATGAAAGACAAGAGCAAAAAATATGCATGGTGTACAAGTGTCGGACCGGCGGAACTATTGCGGTCATTTGGTTTTGAAGTTCATTTTCCGGAAAATCATGGTGCTCTTTTAGGGACCTCCCGCACAGCCGGAGATTTTATTCCGGAATCTGAGAAACTGGGCTACTCCAATGACATCTGTTCTTATTTAACTGCTGACATTGGATCCTATCTGAAGAAAGAAACTCCGCTTACAAAACATTATGGTTTGAATGGCCCGCCAAGACCAGACATTATTGTTTATAATACCAATCAGTGCCGCGAGGTGCAGGATTGGTTTTGTTATTTTGGTAAGGAATTGGATTGCCCTGTTGTAGGGATTTGTCCGCCTCGGCATTTAGATGAAGTAACTAAGGAAGCTATTGATGATGTAGCTACTCAGTTTAAGAATATGATACCTGTATGTGAACAGGTAAGCGGGCAAAAATTTGATATTGACAAGTTTAGAGAAACCCTGAGGTTAAGTAAAGAAGCAACTGATTTGTGGAAACAAGTATTGTGGACAGCAACAGCTTCGCCTTCGCCCATTAGTTTCTTTGATGCAACGATTCACATGGGACCGATTGTAGTGTTAAGAGGAACGCAGATCGCAAAGGACTATTACAAGTTGTTGCTGGATGAGTTACAAGGTAATGTTGTGAAAGGAATTGGATTCCTGGAAAATGAGAAGTGCCGTATTTACTGGGATGGAATGCCTATATGGGGCAAATTAAGGCCGCTGTCAGAATTATTTATTCAGAATAATGCGGCAATTGTAGCATCTACTTATTGTAATAGCTGGGTATTTGATGCATTTGATGAAAGAAATCCTTTTGAATCTTCCGCAAAAGCATACACGGAAATTTTCATTAACAGAAGCGAAAGTGCAAAAGAAAAGATTTTGGCAGGACTTGTCAGAGATTTCAACATCGATGGATTGATATTTCATGAAGCAAAAACCTGTGCCAACAATTCAAATTCCCGGTTTGGTATGCCACAGCGCCTTAGGGAATCATTAGGTATCCCGACCTTGATTATTGAAGGAGACCTTTGTGATCTCCGGTTTTATTCAGAAGGCCAGAGCATAACAAAAATTGAAACATTTATCGAGCAAATAGAAAGTTCTAAAGTTTATAGCTAATAAACTGTGAGGTATAAAAACCGGTATGAGCGCATATACGTCAATTGAAAACAAGGTACATAAACTTTCCAATGGACAATTGGTGGATACTGCATTATTGGAGCAGGAGATAAAGAAAATTTGCCATTATGTACAAGATGTCACAATAACTGTGAAGGATGAGAAATACCTTACTGCAATAATCTTTCCAAACAGGAAATTGTTTTCAAATCCCGATTATCAAAAGACGCCGGAGGAAGGTTGTTTTTGCCCAAGGAATTTGAATGAAATTGGCAAATGTCTTTCCGGCTGCATGAATACAATGAACCTGGGCCTTTTGCCCGGCTATGCAAAAATAAATTCTGCAGTAATTATTAACACCGCATTATCTGTAGAAGATGGTACTCTTACTCCTGCATTAGGAGTGATTGACGATAATGTTATCAGGAAGTATAAAGATCACCTTGATAATCTTTACGGAGGTAAGATCCAGGTAAAAGAAGAGGTTTTTAATATGCAATTTAATTAGTGATGTGGGCTTAAGAATAATAGGGATCTGGATGTTTGACCGATAAAATTTATAACCTGCTTTAATTATATTGATGAAAGAGGAAAATGGAATAAAAGTTGGGATCATTGGTGTTGGCCCTGTGGGGATGATTCTTGCCGTAAAGCTAATGGAAGCCGGATGTGAAGTTGCAATCTGCGATAAGGATGAATTTAAGCTGAAAAAAATCAGGGAAGAGGGGATCGTGCTCCAAAATGTCTTTGAGTCAACAACAAGATTTGACAAGGTTTATAGCTCGGTAAAGGAAATGGCCCCGCTTGACCTCGACTATCTTGTTTTCTCCTTGAAATCTTATCATACACCCGGTGCAGTCAGGGAAGCGGAAGTTCTTAAAACTGATAAGTTAACCGTGATTGCTGCGCAAAATGGCATTGATGTGGAAGGGCTTTTAATTCCTACTTTCGGGGAATCGAGAACTATGCGTATGATCATTAACTACGCAGGTAACATGTTTAATCCCAATACGGTTAGAGTATCCTTTTTCACTCCTCCGAATTATATAGGGTCTGTAGATGATAACAGGACAGAGCAGGCAAAAAGATTTGCGGATATTTTAAACAAAGTAGATTTTAAAACGGAGAGTATTAATTCATTTGAATTAGTAAAAAGGGTTTGGGAAAAAACTATACTTAACGCTTCTCTTAGCCCGTTGTGCGGTGTTGGGAGATTGACCATGGCTGAGGCTATGGCGGATCCGGATACTGTCGAATTGGTGGAGCAAATTATCAGTGAAGGAATCGAAGTAGCGGAAAAAGAAAAAATAAGGTTCCCCGATGAATTTGTACGAAACTGCATGAGGTACCTGAGAAAAGGAGGCGATCACTTTCCTTCTCTCGCAATTGATATAATCAACAACCGGCAAACGGAGATTGATTACTTCAATGGAAAAATTGTGGAGTACGGCAAAAAGCATTATGTAAAAACTTCCCTGAACCTGTCTTTTACCAATATGGTGAAAGCTATGACTAACAAAAATGTTTTGTCAAGAATGCCCGGCGTGATGGGTGAGTTGAATAAAAAGATCGTCAACAAGGGACTGATAGAAAAAGATAAGTCATCAGTTTATTATAAAGAATTAAATTGTTTTCTTGGGATTGATCTTGGTTCTGCCTATACGAAGTTTACTGTGATTGACGGGAAAGGCAACCCGGTTTTCAGGTATCTTTTACAAACCTTAAACAAAGACCGGCAGGCCATGAAGGCCGTTATTCAGGCTATCCATGGTGTGTTTAACATTAAATACAGTTGTGCTACTGGTTATGGAAGAAAACATTTTACAGAAACAGACATCGTAAAAACAGAAATCAATTGCGGGGCAGCAGGTGTTTCGGAATATTTCAGCGGAGCTAAAAATATTATAGATATCGGAGGCGAAGACATTAAGGTGCTGCAATGCAATAATGAGAATCACGTTGTCAACTTTTACATGAATGACAAGTGTGCCGCGGGTACCGGTGCATTTCTATCTGAAATAGCTGAAAGGGCGGGCATAAATGATGCAGATATGAGCAGCCTTGCCGCTCATTCTGCATATGAGAAGGAATTGAATAGCTTCTGCGCGGTATTTGCCAAAACTGAAATTATGAATTGGGTTTTTGACGGAATGCCTGCTCCGGATATTGCGCGTGGGATCTATATTTCGATTGCCAATAAAGTGGCTAAAATGAAAATGGTTCCCGGCATTCCGATTTATATGATTGGAGGCGTTATTGCTTATCATCCTTATTTAAGCAATTTGCTCGCCGATAAATTTGGCAAGGAAATTAAAACAGTAGAGCATCCTCAATATATTGTTTCCTATGGGGCTGCTAACATTGCAAAGCAACATTGGATGCAGAAATCCGAACCGGTACCAGATGTTATTTTAACAACAAAAATTATTTAAACATAAAAAATGAAAGCATACCATAATAAAGAAAAAGGTTTTGGAATTATTTACGATGATATTTTTTTAGTGAATGGCGCACGGACGCCATTTGGGAAATTATGCGGCACCCTTGCCAATATTTCCCCCACTGATTTAGGGATTTATGCATGTAGGGCAGCCATTGCAAAATCAGGTATTTCTCCTGATGATATTGACCAGGTGATGATGGCAAACATCGGACAAAGTTCCTTTGACTCTTATTTCCTGCCCCGGCATATTGGTTTATACTCAGGCGTTCCACAAACCATTCCTGCTGTGATGTTGCAGCGTATCTGTGGTTCAGGTTTTGAAACTATGACTGCCGGAGCAGACCAGATTACACTTGGTAAAGCGGATGTTGCGCTGTGCGGTGGTACGGAAAATATGTCGCTGGCGCCTACAGTCAGTTATGGGAACAGGATGGGATATGCTTTAGGACGTGTGGAATTCAAAGATTTTCTTTGGGAAGCGCTGAATGATACTTCTGGTGTGCCAATGGGATGTACCGCAGAAAACGTTGCTAAACAATACAAGATTACAAGGCAGGAAACAGATGAGTTTGGAAAGCTTTCTGTTGACAGGGCTATTGCCGCAACACAAAGAGGGTATTTCAAAGATGAAATTACCCCGATCAATGCTGCCGTGTTCGAAGCTGAAGGATTAAAACCAAGGAAAGTATCTCTATCAAAGAAAATAGTTGATTTTGTTACTGATGAAAATATTCGCGTTTCTTCTCTTGAGGATATGGCAAAACTGCCCACCGTATTTGAAAAAGACGGTGTTCAGACTGCTGCAAACTCAAGTGGAATAGTAGATGGCGCTGCTTCTGCAATAGTTGCTAAAAAATCGTTTTTATCAGCCAGGAATATTAACCCGCTGACACGGATAGTTGCTTCTGCCACAAGCGCTATTGATCCGAAAGTGATGGGATTAGGGCCTGTGCCTGCAATCAGGCTATTGCTGGAAATGACCGGTTTGGAAATTGGTGATATTGGCCTGGTTGAAATAAATGAAGCTTTTGCTGCGCAGTTCATTGGTTGTGAAAGAGAATTAGGGTTAGACAGGAATATCTGCAACGTTAACGGAGGCGCCATCGCGTATGGACACCCGCTGGCAGCAAGTGGCCTGAGATTATCATTGACCCTGTCGAGGGAAATGAACATCAGGAAAGTAAGATATGGAATAGCTTCAGCCTGTATTGGCGGCGGACAGGGAAATGCAATTTTATTTGAGAACTTAAATATGTAACAATGACTGATCAAAAAATTTATCAGTGGCAAATGACTGCCCTTGATAAAGAATTTTCCCTTGTTGAGCAACCTGTACCCGTATTAAAAGACGGAGAAGCATTGGTTAAAGTTGCCGGATGCGGCGTTTGTCATACAGATATTAGCTTCTGGCACCATGGTGTGCAGACTAAACATGCCTTACCGCTTACCCTTGGTCATGAGATCAGCGGCACGGTTGTAAGTGGGCCTGTTGAATGGCTGAATAAAAACGTTATCATACCGGCCGTTCTTCCATGTGGAGAATGTGAATTATGCAAAAAAGGCCGTAGTAACATTTGCCGTAATCAACTAATGCCGGGTAACGATTTTGATGGCGGTTTTGCATCACACATCAAAGTGCCTGCTAAGTATTTGTGCCCGGTTCCGGATGCTGTATTGGAAAAATACTCCTTACAGCAACTCTCCATTATTGCCGATGCGGTTTCTACTCCATACCAGGTAATGAAAAAGGCGGAGATTGAATCAGGAGATCTTGCCATTGTCATCGGTGTTGGTGGGGTAGGGATATATGGAGCGCAAATCGCGAAAATATTCGGAGCGAAAGTGATAGCATTGGATGTGAATGAAGAAAAACTTGCTATCGCTAAACAAAATGGTATTGATGCAACGATCAACATTAAAGGGCTTGATATAAAAGAAATAAAGGACAAGGTAAAAGCTACAGTGAAAGAACTCAAAGCGTCTCCTTTTTGCTGGAAGATATTTGAAATGTCAGGTACAAAAGCCGGACAGGAAGTTGCATTTAACCTGGTCACTTTTGCTTCAACACTTTCGATTGTCGGATTTACTATGGATAAAGTGGAAGTACGCCTTAGCAACTTAATGGCTTTTGATGCAAAATTGATTGGTACCTGGGGTTGCAAACCAGAACTGTATCCTGAAGTGGTACAGCTGGTTGCTAATGACCAGTTACATATTGATGAGTTTGTACAGACATTCCCAATGTCTCAGATCAATGAAGTTTTCAGAAATACCCTGGAACATAAATATATCAAGCGTTCAGTGCTTGTACCTGA
The DNA here is from genome assembly GCA_903887005.1 of uncultured Bacteroidota bacterium. Taxonomy (GTDB): domain Bacteria; phylum Bacteroidota; class Bacteroidia; order Chitinophagales; family Chitinophagaceae; genus Nemorincola. The sequence continues at coordinate 30,965 of CAISOH010000034.1, forward strand.
TTTTAACAACTAAATGATATATATGAGCAACTTAAAAAATCATGACCTCGTAACAATTGACTTTAAAGAGATTTTATTTGAAACACGTCCCTGTTTGGATAAAGATGGTTCTGCAATAGATGGTTTGTTTAATGCGTGGATTATTCTTAATAATCCTAAGCAATACAATTCTTATACCACAGCGGCTATCAAGGAAATAATCCTTGCGTTCCGTAAGGCATCGAATGATCGCAGTGTGGTAGCAGTAGTATTTACAGCCGTTGGAGATAAAGCGTTCTGCACAGGTGGTAATACAAAGGAATACGCAGAGTATTATTCAGGAAATCCACAGGAGTATTCTCAATACATGCGCCTTTTCAATGACATGGTTTCTGCAATTCTTATGTGCGAGAAGCCTGTTGTTTGTCGTGTTAATGGGATGCGCGTTGGTGGCGGCCAGGAAATAGGAATGGCATGTGATTTCAGCATAGCCAGCGATATGGCGCGCTTAGGACAGGCAGGGCCAAAGCATGGCAGCGCTCCTATTGGAGGCGCAACAGATTTTCTTCCTCTTTTTGTAGGAGTGGAACGGGCTATGTATTCGCTCACTTTATGCGAACCCTGGACTGCTCACCAGGCATATTACTTTGGCGTGCTTACGGATATTGCCCCGGTTTTAAAACTGGATGGCAAGTTCATTGCAAACCCAATGGTCGTTACCGATAAAATGACAGATGAATTTGGCAGGATTGCTTTCGGTTCCATGAAAACAGGTGATGAATTGGGTAAGGCTAAAGAGATCGTAGCTAAAGCGGAAGTGGATCTTAGTATGCTTGATAAAGCTGTGAATAACCTGATTGCTAAGCTACTCCATACCTTCCCTAACTGTATGAATAAGACCATCAGTGAAGTACGCAAATTTAAACTGGAGCATTGGGATAAGAATAAAGAAGGTAGCCGTGAATGGCTTGCTTTGAACATGATGACAGAAGCAAAAGCCGGATTCCGTGCGTTTAATGACGGGCCAAAGGACAACAGGGAAGCGGATTTTGTATTGCTCCGCCAGCTACTTGCAGAAGGCCATGAATGGAATGAAGAACTGCACAGAGCCATTTCTCCCCAATTTGAAAAACAATCAGCATAAACAAATAATCAATCCGGCAAAGGTCTTTTGGCGGATTGATTAATTATAGCATAAGCTGTAATGCCAATAACTCAAGCGTCTTTAAAGCCGGGTTAAGTTTGTTAATTAACCGGAAAGCATATTTAAAAAAATTTTATGGAAAAAATTAAGGTTAATTATTTGTTTGAAGGTGCAGTTGCCCAAATCATTCTTGATGATGGAAAGGGTAATGTACTGGATCATATCATGATGGAGGAACTGCTTGGTCTTTTTGATACTTTCAAATCTAAGAATGATTTAAAGCTGATAACTTTTGAAGGAGCAGGAAAGCATTTTTCATTCGGCGCCAGTGTTGAAGAACATCAGAAGGACATGGCCGGGGCTATGCTTAAATCTTTTCACCAAATATTTTTTACGCTTAAAGACCTTGCTATCCCTACACTTGCAAAAATTTCAGGCCAGTGCCTTGGTGGTGGGATGGAGCTAGCCATCATGTGCAATTTCCTGTATGCTGATAAAAATGCAAAACTAAGTCAGCCGGAAATTGTACTTGGAGTTTTTCCTCCTCTGGCTTCTATTATTCTTGCAGAAAAGATTGGTCTGGCAAAAGCAGAGGAGTTAATAATTACAGGCAAAGTTATTACTGCAGATCTGGGAAAATCCATTGGCTTAATTAATGAAGTTTTTAACGATAAAGCAGAATTGGAATCAGGGATTAATACTTTCATTGAGCAGCAGATCCTTCCTAAAAGCGCATCCTCATTGCGGTTTGCTGTAAAGGCAAGCAGGGTTAAGTTCAATCATATTTTAGGGAATTTCCTTCCAATTCTGGAACAGTTGTATGTTAATGAGTTGATGAACACAAAAGACGCCAACGAGGGTATTAATTCGTTCATTGAAAAAAGAAAACCGGTTTGGCAGAATAATTAATAATCCAATTTTATGAAAACTATTAAAACAGTGGGAGTCATTGGCGCCGGAACAATGGGCGCTGCCATTGCACAAAAATTTGCCCAGGAAAATTTTAATGTAATTCTCGCCGACCGTGAGGAAAGATTTGTGAAACGCGGGATAGACAACATTACAAAAATGTTCCGGGAAGGTGTTGAGAAAAATGTGTTTACTGAAGAGCAGGTTGATAATTACCTTTCAAACATTAAGGGTACTCATGAACTTGAAAACCTCAAAAAATGCGATCTCATTGTTGAAGCGATATTTGAGGATTTTATTGCTAAATCAGATTTGTTTAAAATAGTAGATTCCATTGTTGGTCCTGAGACAATATTAGCTACCAATACATCATCGTTCTCCGTAACTGAACTTGCACAATCCGTTTCTCACCCTGAAAGGTTTGTTGGGATGCATTATTTCTATCATGCCGCCAAAAATCGTTTGGTTGAAATAATACCGGGTGAAGAAACTTCACAGGAGGTAGTTGATTCTGTAAAAGCATTTTCCCTGCTTTCAGGCAAGGATGCCATTATTTGTAAAGATTCATATGGCTTCGTTGTCAACAGGTTTTTTGTACCATGGCTCAATGAGGCAGCCCGCCTGCTGGAGGAAAATATTGCCAACATCGCAACCATTGATGATGTTTGCATGAATGTATTTGGTATTGGCATGGGTCCCTTCGCATTGATGAATGCTACCGGCGTACCTGTTGCTTATCATGCCGAGAAGACCCTTGAAAGGTATGGTACGCTCTATTCAGTATCGCATAAGCTGAAAGAACAGGCATTGTCTAATCAGCAATGGGAGCTTGAAGGCGAGGTTTCGACAGATGAGGCGTTAAGAAAGAAGGTGAGTGACCGGATGCTTGGTATTGTCTTTTTTGTTTGTTCCCAGCTATTGGATGAACAGGTTTGTGCAGCGGTTGACATAAACCGTGGAGCGAAGATTGGGTTAAAGTGGCGAAAAGGACCAATAGAGTTGATGCAATATTATAAAGAGGATATGGTGTGGTATTTTATCCACCTTGCTGCAGGCCTCTATCAAATGCATTTGCCGGTATCTATTGGTGCCAAGTTCTGGAAAATGAAGTACGTGGAACTGGAAAAGAGAGGAAACATTGCCATCCTTACCATGAGCAGGCCGGAAGACCTCAATGCCCTTAATGAAGAAGTAATGAAACAGCTGGATGAACAATTTTCACTGGCAGATAATGATACATCGGTTGATACTATATTTATTACGGGTTCAGGCAAGGCGTTTGTTGCAGGAGCTGATATAAAATTCTTTATTAAAAATATTAAGACACACAGGATAAGCGATATTGAAACATTCACTGGTTACGGCCAGTCGGTATTTAAAAAGATTGATGAATCTCCTAAGAAAATTGTAGCTGTAATCAATGGGCTCGCTCTTGGCGGCGGCCTGGAACTGGCGTTGTGTGCCGATGTAATCCTGGCTGTACCTGCAGCTCAAATGGCTTTTCCGGAAACGGGTATAGGCATTTATCCCGGTCTTGGAGGTACTCAAAGATGTGCAAAGAAAATAGGCAAACCATTGAGTAAATATCTGATCCATACAGGCAAAATGCTGAGTGCAAAAGATGCGCAGGAAATTGGGTTAGTTGACAAAATAATCACACGGGAACAAATGTTTGAAATATTTTCAGGCAATAGTCCGGTTCCGGATAATAGTTCAGTTCAGCTTAGCAATAAATGGAAAAACATCGAACATTTTTTCAGTAACAATTCACTAAGCAAAGTATTGGCGCATGAATATGCAACGGATGGAATGGGAAGTGAAGATGCTGAGAAAATATTTAAGACACTGAAAAAGAAAGCGTCGATAGCCATCAATATTGCAGACAAGCTGATTGATGAAGCAAAAGGCTGCGATTCAGAATTGAAATATCTCGACCTCATATTCTCCACCTCAGACGCCCTGCTTGGATTAAGTTCTATTGGTAAGCAAGTGGAATACCAGGGGAACTAGCGGAATGTGAGCAAAAGTGTACAATCACTTCAGCACTTTCATTTTCACTGTCTCAATACGCGTATCGGTAACGAGCAATACATCAAATTCATACCTGCCGAGGAAGATACGCTCTTTTATTTTAGGTATGGTTTCATGCTCTGTAATGATATAGCCCGACAAGGTTTCCGACTCCTCAGTCGGTAAGTCAAAACCGTATTTTTCATTTAGGTAATCCAGCTCCAGCCTGCCTGAAAAAATGTATTCATTCTCGGCTAATTGTTTTTCCACATACTCTTCCTCATCATATTCATCATTAATATCCCCGAAGATCTCTTCCAGCACATCTTCCATGGTTACTATGCCGGCCGTGCCGCCAAATTCATCTATCACCCACGCTATGCTTTTTCGCTCTTTGGTAAACCGGTTCATCAGGTCCACAGCGCTCATGGCTTCCGGTACCGGGGTAATAGTATGCAGAATTTCCCGCACACCCGCAGGGCGGCGGTTGAGGTCAAGGTGGTGCATGTAACCGATAATGTTGTCTATATTATCCTCATATACTATTATCTTGGAAAGCTTGGTTTCAATGAACTTCTTACGGATACCCGCCAATGAAGTGCCCACCTCTACGGCTTCAATCTCATTTCTCGGCACCATACATTTACGTATGCGTACATTTACCAGATAAAGCGCATTCTCAAACAGTTCTGCGTTTACCTCGCTGGTTTCATTCTCATGGCCGTGCATGCTTTGTTTCACCAGCAGCTCCAGGTCCACCCGGTTGAATACCTGCTTGTTGTCTTTTATGCGCACATTGAACAGGTATTTCAGTATAAATTCAGAGATCGATACGAATATTTTAGCCACCGGGTAAAATATATAGTACATCAACAGCATCGGGAAACTGAACAAGGTAAGAACAGCCTCCGCCTTGGTCCTGAATATTGCCTTGGGCAGGAACTCGGCGAATATGAGAATGACAATAGTGGCGAGTAGTGTATCTATAACTAATTTCGGGTATTCAGATAGATTAATGCCGTAATGATGTAATAATTTATCGGTTGCCTGCGATGCCAGCAATCCATATATCACCACCAGTACATTCACCCCTACCAGGCTCGTGCCTATGAACTCCGAAGGGTTATCCATAAACCGGGCCAGAATTTGCCCGGAGAACTTCCCCTGCTTTTTACGCAACTCAATATTCAGCTTATTTGCCGAAATAAATGCTATCTCCGTTCCGGCAAAAAAACCTATCAGCAAAATACATACTAAGATGTACAATAGCAGATGCGTCATATCCATACTTGTCAAAGATAATAATAAAGTTGTAATCACATCAATGATGTATTTAGTATCTTACCGGACAATGGCTTAATTGCGTAATGGCTGAATGGCTCAATTAATGTGAAAATGTGTCGTTTGGCGAAAAACTCGCGAGGACAGGGAATGTAAATTATTGATAATCAATATATTGAAAAATGTCAAAAAACAGGAATCTCTGTCCTGAACGAGAAAAACCACCCCGGCTGTATTCGGCATTCGCCTCATCCAGCATCCCACTCCTTGAAAAAACTTACCATTACCCAAAACTTTTTTTTAGGAGATCAATGTGTATAACTTGCATGATGCAAGTTGATTTAGCGTTAGAATTGAAGTATTTAGACTTAAATCACGAGCAAAGGAATGCCCGATTCAGTCATACGGTAAACCAGTTAGTGAATAATCCTAATTCCAGTATTCCCCAGGCTTCTTCTAATTGGGCAGATACAAAAGGTACGTATCGTTTTTTCAGCA
>CAISOH010000035.1 GCA_903887005.1 uncultured Bacteroidota bacterium
TGTTTGTGTTTTGGGATAATTGTTATGTCTTCCATTTTTTTTACATCCTGTATTCCTTACAAAAAAATTGTATATTTTAACGACATCCCAGATACATTAAAACAGTTGCCAATCACTTCTGCCGCAACTGAATATGTTGAACCTAAGATAGCAGCAAATGATTTATTGCAAATAACAATACAACCATTGGATCCAACTATTAGTAATATTATCGCCCCTACTCTTGCGTCTGGAGGAACGGGAAGTTCGCAATCCGGAGGATCTCAATCTCCAGGTTACTTGGTTGATAAGAATGGTTTTGTTAACTTACAAATAGTTGGTAAAGTTAAAGTATCAGGGATGACAGTAGCTGAGATACGGGATATGATTACAAATAAGGCCGAAATTTATTTCAAGGACCCCATTGTCAATGTTCGTTTAGTTAATTTCAAAATTACAGTTTTAGGGGAAGTTGCGAGTCCCGGGCAAAAAATTGTGCCTGATGAAAAGGTCAGTATAGTTGACGCCATCGCTCTGGCGGGAGGGATTACAAATATGGGGAAATTTGATGACATTTTGCTGATAAGGCATACGGCTAATGAAAATATATACGTAAAGTATGATTTGAACTCAAGTGAAATTTTCCAATCGCCTTATTTTTATTTGAGGCAAGGTGATATGATTTATGTAAAGCCATCAAAATCTAAGGTTGTAGCTGCAGATGCAATAACTCAGCGAAACATATCTTATGCCATGACCGCGGTGAGTGCATTGGTATTATTTTTGTCACTTTATACTTTATTTAAACATTGATCATTATATAATATATGCAAGAAAATATTACGGATAATTATTTTGATGTTGAAAAAAGCACTGATGCCAGCGCAAGTATTAAAAAAATAATTGGTTCCATTTTAGGCAATTGGTTAGCTTTTTTGCTTTGTATAATAGTATTCATGGTTATTGCTCAATTATATTTGCGTTATACAGTGCCAATATATAAAATTAGAGCTAAAATATTAGTTAGAGATGAACAGAAGGGTGATAACATGCCCAATCCGGAAGAAGTTCTTAAAAGTATAGGATTGTCAACTGGGAAAAGCAATGTTGACAATGAAATGGAAATTTTAAGAAGTATTTCATTAATGGAGGAGGTTGTTAAGGAATTGCAACTTAATGTAACCGTATATACAAAAGGAAGATTTGGCACTTCTGAACAGTATGATACAAAGCCATTCAATATTAATATTATATCATTTAACGAGGATTCAGTAAAAAGTAAAGTGTTTTCTTTTGATTTTTTATTTAAAGGTAGTGATGGTTATACCTTAATTACAAGAAGCAAGTCAAAAATAAATAAATCATGGAATTGCAAATGGAATGATACATTGGTGCTTCCATTCGGCAAAGTCGTAATATCACAATCTAATAGCGCTGTATCAAATATTCAAGACAAGTATATTGTTATAGTAACTGGCTATCGTATAGCATCCGAAAGACTTATTAGCAGATTTAATGTTTCTCTTCCCAATAAAAACGTAAGTACTGTTGTGTTGACATTGGATGATGCCATCCCAAAGAAAGGGATTGATGTTTTGAATAAGTTGGTTGCGGATTATATACAAAATAATGTCGAAGATAAAAATCGTATGGCAGATAGCACTATGGCTTTTATTAATTCAAGGTTGGATATTGTAAGCCATGATCTGTATGGTATAGAAAAACAGATTGAAGAATTTAAAAAAGGTCATGGAATATTGGATATTGCCCAGGAAGGAAGTATACTAGTTTCGAATGTAGAAAAATACAATTTGAAGCTTAGTGAACTGGAAGTAACGCAAAATTTAATCAACTCATTAGAAAATTATCTTAGTACTCATCAGGACGAGCTGGTCCCGTCAATATTTTTGACACAGGGAGCTGCTTTTAATGTTATAATGAACCAGTATAATGATTTGTTGAATCAAAAGAATAGATTATTGAAAAGTGCTAATGAGGAAAATCCACAGGTTAAATTGATTGATCAACAGCTTAGTAAGCTCAGAGCGAACTTAACGAATGCAATTGCTTCGGCAAAACGAGAATTGAACATTAATATTGAGGATGCAAAACAAAAAGCAGGATTGTTAAATAGTCAAATCGAAAAGGCGCCGGCTTTACAAAGATCTTTTCTAGATTATTCGCGTCAGCAGGCTGTGGAACAAGATCTTTTTCTGTTTTTATTAAAACAAAGAGAACAAACATCAATTACAAAGTCATCTACAGTATCTAATGCACGGATAGTGGATAGTGCTAAAAGTGATCCCAAACCATTCACTCCTGTTCGATCTGCAATATTATTTGGTGCGTTTTTATTAGGTATTATTATTCCAACTGTATGGATTTATTTAAAAAAATTACTCAATCTTCGCATTCTTGATAAAGAAGATATAACCAACACCACTAAAATCCCCGTTATTGGTGAGATTGGTCATAAAAAAGATAACGAAAACGTTGTTATAAAAGCCGGTGCGAGGAATATTATGGCGGAACAGTTTCGTTCCTTGAATACCAACCTGCAGTTTTACCTTACAAATAAACAGGAAAAAGTAATTATGATAACTTCAAGTATGAGTGGAGAAGGTAAATCGTTTATAACAATTAATTTAGCCTTAAGTTTAGCTATTTCCGGCAAAAAAGTAATTGTTATAGAACTGGATTTGCGTAAGCCCAAAATTGCTAAAAATCTTGGATTGAATAAAGAAATCGGATTTTCTAATTACGTAATTGGGAAAGAGAAATATGAAAACATTATTCAGCCTTCGGGTATTGAGGAAAATTTCTTCGTTATCTCGTCAGGACCAATTCCACCTAATCCTGCTGAATTAATTATGCTTCACAGTACTGTTGAATTATTTAATAAATTGCGTGAGCAATTTGATTATGTAATTATTGATACGCCACCTGTTATTGTAGCTGATGCTCAATTAGCGAGTCGCTATGCTAATAGTACAATATATGTAATACGACAACGCTACACCTATAAGCAACAAGTGCAAATCATTGATGGGTATTATAGGGATAAGAAATTACCTAAAATCAGTTTAGTAGTTAATGATGTAAAAATTCAAGCTGGATACGGATACGGATATGGATACGGATACGGATACGGATACGGATACGGATACGGATACGGATACGGCGAGAATTATTTTTCGGACAAAAAAAATAATAAATTTAATATGCTGAAATTATTCAAAAATAAAA
>CAISOH010000036.1 GCA_903887005.1 uncultured Bacteroidota bacterium
AGACTGGCTATTTTCAAAACTTGTCGTACCTTTATTTTTGGAAAAACTCATAGTGTGATAACTTTCTAACTAATTGTAAGATAAGCAATTATCTTAAATCACACAAGGGTTTTTCCTTTTTTTATGAATAATTCAGGATAGAAGTGTTTTGAGGCGTAGGATTAATTATTGTTGTTCCGTTATACGTAACACTATTTTCATAAATTCCACCAATTACGTAAACATTATTTGATAAGTCAGAAACAACTCCGATAAAATAATCACCTACCCCGATACTACTATTTGTAGTTGCCCATATACAATTTCCAGCCGCATCCAAACGCGCCATGTAAGTTTTCCCACCGGAACCAGATTTTGTAAATACAGTTGAGCCAAATGTTATTGAGGGAGATTCAAAGGTGCCAACAATATATATATCCCCTGCCGCAGTAACGGTAATTCCATTCGCGTAGTCACGATCTATTCCTCCAAAACTCTTTGCCCAAACAATATTTCCTAACGGATCATACTTTACAATGAAGATATCTTCTCCACCTAATGGGTTTGAATTTGTCAAAGTATTTCCTCCAATCGAAACTGATGATAGTGAAAAGTCAGATGTAATATAAACATTACCTGATAAGTCAGTAGTGATTCCGCCAGTCGTATTCGAATAGGAAGATATTAAACCACCTTTTGCATTACCATCATTTCTTGCCCAAATAACGTTACCCGATGGATCGAATTTTATTAAATAATACTGCTCTTTTGGATAGATAGTATTAGTGAGAGTTATTGAACCCATCCTGACAGTTTTGCTGTAAAAAGTTCCAAATACAAATATGTTCCCATTTCGATCTGTTTCAATGTCTATTAAACGTGTATCACCATTTTGCGACCCTATAGCCCATAAAAGATTCCCTGAAGCATCATATTTTGCAATTATAGTTTGAGCCCCAAACGGAGTAGCATTGGAAAAGGGGATAGTAACAGGACTAAAAACAGCATCCTTGATTAATACCCCTCCGACCTCCGCTATTTCTCCTCCAACAAATACATTTCCGGAATTATCCGTAGCTACTGAAAATCCATCCACCTGTCCTCCTGTATTGCCTCTTGCCCATTGCCAACCTTGGCAATGAGCCTTGGAAAAAGAAAGTATTGTTAAGAAAATAAGGGTAAAAAGTAATCTCATTACAGGTTATTTATAAAGAATATTTAAAGGTATGATTAATTCTTGTTTTATTGTATAGTGTTTTTTGGGTAACTGAATTTTCTTATAAAAGCACAAATTATTGTTTACTTAATTTGGTATAAGCTCTATGATATCATTATTATTGGGCTGTAATCATAAGTTGTAGAAATTCTTCGATGCCACTGCAAAATGCTATGTGCTATGTTAGAATGACAAAGGAATGCTTTTATGCATCTGGTCTTATTATGCTTGCCGCAGACCTTCGTTCTATTGGTGATTTTAGTTTGAAAACTTAAACTGGGGCGGAGGCTTTTTCACCCCAGCCAAATAAAACCAAATCACCCCGCCTTTGTCATCCCCTCTTTGAAAAAAAGCGGGGAGTTTTCCGGCTTGAGGTTTTCAATTGAGCAATAGAACATGAACCGTGCTATCACCCCAGACAAATCAGACCGTCGTCAGATTTGTCATCCCCTCTTTGAAAAAAAGAGGGGAGTGTGTAACGTACCTCACAAAGTTTCCTGTCCAAGTACACAAACTACCGGGAAAAGGAAATTTGAATTTGCAGTTAATAGTCCTGAAATAATAACCTCGTAATAACTAAAAAATTTTATGGGTAATTAATTATTGCTGTAACTTAGTAAAAATTTTGCTATGAAAGGAAATTTTTACAAAGTCTGCGGCTATATCTGCCATTTAATTTTCTTCCTTTTTCTGTCTGCATTTTCGGTAAATGCTTATGCGGTAAACACTCCGCCTTCGTTTACCGGCGGGGCCAAACAAACGCTTACTGTTTGTGAAAATTCGGCAGCTACGTCTGTCACTACGCTACTCAAGGTCAGTGATCCGGATGTGGGGCAAACGGAAACATGGGCGCTTTTTGTATCTCCGGGGCATGGTACTGCGGTAGCCGCATTTACTATAACATCAACGGGCGGAATACTTACTCCGGCCGGGCTGACCTACACTCCCGCGGCGGGATACAGCGGTACGGATTCATTCGTGGTAAAGGTGGATGATGGGATTGCCGTGTCGTTTACTACCATTTATGTTACCATCAATCCTGCCCCGGCTGCAATAACCGGCAGTACGAATGTATGTATAGGCCTGACAACGGATTTAACTGATGCGGTAGCGGGCGGGGCATGGAACAGCAGCAATACCTCTGTGGCTACAGTAGCAGGCACGGGAATTGTTACAGGTGTCGCAATTGGCACCGCGGTGGTAACTTATGCACTTGGCAGTTGCCATGCGCTGACTACAGTAACTGTTATTCCATTACCACCTGCTATATCATCTACTGCTGCGATATGTGCAGGCCAGACAACTATATTTACGGATGCAATGAAAGGGGGGGCGTGGAGCAGCGGAAGTACAGTTATAGCTACCATTGACCCGGTAACGGGCATACTTACCGGTATATCGTCGGGCACGGTAATCGTCTCTTATTCGGTAGCAACGGGTTGCAGCGTAATCACCACGATCATTATTAACCCTGTATCTCCCATTACAGGCAGCAATATTGTTTGCGTAGGGCAGCCAACTTTAATGATTGATACAACGTTGGGCGGTACATGGAGCAGCGCTTCGGCAAAAGTATCTGTCGGACTTGGTACAGGTATTGTTACAGGTGTTAGCCCGGGTTCAGCAACTATCAGCTATACAACGCCTAAAGGGTGTGTAGCTACTTATGTGGTGTCAGTCAACCCCGTGCCGGTACCGGTAACAGGTGGCCCCTATATATGTCTTGGGCAAACTACGACTTTAAGCGATGGCACACCCGGCGGTACCTGGAACAGCACCAATCCGGCAACCGCTGATTTTATTTCGCCTGGAATTATTATGGGTTATTCCCTTGGCGCAACTACAGTTAGTTATACTGTAAAAGGCTGTGCAGCCATGTTAACTATGTCTGTTGAGCCCTTGCCCGGCGCTGTTGCCCCGGCATCTGTCTGCGTTGGGCAGACCACGACATTAGTTGGTTCAGGAGGCGGAAAATGGATCTCCGGCAGCATAACAATAGCTACAGTCGGGTCAGCTACAGGAGTTGTAACGGGAGTAAAAGCTGGTACGGCAACTGTATCATATGTGTTACCTACCGGCTGCTTTTCAAGTACTGTTGTAACCGTAAATGCATTGCCTGCAGCTATTGCCGGCACTTCCAATTTATGCCAGGGTATGACAACGACTTTCAGTGACGCCACTCCCGGCGGGGCATGGAGCAGTCTTAGTCCGGGTATTGCCAGTGTTGGTGTTTTAGGAGACGTCACTGGAAATTTTATGGGCACCACCACCATAGTCTATACGCTGATTTCGACGGGTTGCCAGGCAACTAAAGCAGTGACTGTATATCCGGCGCCGCTGCCCATTGCAGGTGTTGCCGATATCTGCGTTGGCCAGACACTTACTACATTAACGGATGCCACACCGGGCGGCACATGGAGCAGCAGCCTTGCGTTCATTGGCACAATTGATCCTATTTCAGGCCATTTCGCAGGCATCAGCGGAGGAACGACACAGGTAGATTATACACTCAGCACAGGCTGCATGGCAAGCGCCCTGATAACTGTAAATCTGCCTCCGGCGCCGGTAACTGGCTCTAATGAAGTATGCGTAGGGTACAATACGACTTTGAATGATGCATCGCCCTGGGGCGAATGGAGCAGTGTAAATACCACCATTGCAACTGTAATTCCTACGGGCGGGGTAGTAACAGGTGTAACTCCGGGTACAACGACCATCAGTTATACACTGCTTACCACGGGTTGCGCATCCAGCATCACCTTCTCCGTATCTCCGCTGCCATCACCAATTTCGGGAAATACCTATGTATGCCTTGGTTCATCCTATACCTTTACCAACCTGATCGGCGGCGGGACATGGTATAGCACCAATCCGGGTGTGGCGGGCGTTACCGGCTCCGGGCCCTATTCAGCAACTGTTACGGGGCTTGGTTTAGGCCCGGCTATCATTATCTATACCCTGCCTGCGGGTTGCGGCACCTCTATTTCAGTAAACGTTGTGCCATTGCCAACTGTATTTACCGTATCAGGCGGCGGTACCTTCTGCTCCTATGATACCGGCGCGCATATATACTTAAGCGGTTCGGTAACAGGGACCAACTACTTCTTATACAATGCCGGCAAAATAGCTACCGGCCCTATAGCAGGTACCGGGTCTTCGCTTGACTTTGGTTTACAAAAATTAAGCGGTACCTATACAGTAATTGCTATCAATACCCTTTCGGGGTGCAGTAATTATATGTCGGGAAGCGCAATCATCAACAATATACCAAAGGTGATACCCACGGCAGGTATTTCCACAATAACAGGAGATACAATTTGCAACGGGGCGACAGCAACCTTTACGGCAGTTACTACCGGTGGCGGTACAATTCCGGTATATCAGTGGGACGTGAACGGAACAATAGTCGGAGCAGGTGCAAGTTATGCCTTCATACCTTCAAACGGCGATGTGGTTACTTTTACGCTGACCAGCAATGCCACGTGCGCAAAGCCAATGGTGGTCAGCAGTTCCAGGAAGATGACGGTGGTATTACCGGAAACGCCCTCGGCAACACTTTCTACCTTTCCGGGAGATACTATATGCGACGGGAAGCCCATTACCATTACTCCAATACCTTCTTTCGGAGGGATGTCACCGAGCTATACCTGGATGAGAAACGGCTCATTGGCGGGTACGGGCCCCACATTTACGTATGTACCTGTGAAGGGTGATTGGGTTTATTGCAGGATGACGAGCAACTATATATGCCTTGTTACCAAAACAGTATCGAGCAATACGGTTGCAATAATAGTTGATTCGCCATTGATACCCCAGCTTGCAATTACTGCAGCCCCCGGTACAAGTGTGGATGCAGGCCAGAATGTTACGTTAACGGCTGTGGTTACAAACGGTGGTACAAACCCGACTTATCAATGGCAGTTAAACGGCATCCCTGTGCCCGGCGCTACTACCAATACCTACACAATTAATAATGTTGTTCATAATGACTCAGTGAGCTGTGTGGTAACAAGCAGCGGCATATGCAGTATGACGACCTACCAGTGGGTGTACATATCTATAAACGACTATACAGGTACGAATAACGTAATCAGAAACAAGGGAGCATTTACTGTATTACCCAATCCGAACAAAGGGGAGTTTATTGTAAAAGGAGCTACAGGAACAATCAATGATGCGGCTGTATCGCTTGAAATAACAGACCTTCTTGGCCAGGTAGTTTATAAGAATAATGCTATGGCAAAGAATGGAACAATAAATGAACAGATAAGTTTAGGCAAAACAATAGCTAATGGGATGTATATCCTGAATGTCCGTTCAGAAGCGGAAAACCAGGTATTCCATTTGGTAATTGAGCAATAGACTTACAAAGGATAGCATAAGAGTATTGAATTTATAAATGTGCAAAAGAGGTTTCTCGCAAAGGCGCAAAGGGTAATGAATTGATAATAAGTAAATTATAAAATCAAGGCCGCAAGGTCCTGCATATCAGACAATGCAAGATTTTATGTGGATACAAGGATAGATACGTTTGATGCGCGTCTTGCAAGAGGTTATTTGCAAGAAGCTCAATTACATTCATTTTGAAATACGCAATAACCATGCGCATACTAAATAGTTTTGCAGCGGTCATGCTTTGTATGGTTGCGGGTTTACGATCCTATGCCCAGGCCGCTAAATATACAGAGCGTATCGGGAAGGAGACTGACGTAGAAATGATATTGGTTCGCGGCGGTACATTTGAAATGGGAAGCAATGCTCATGAATATGAACAGCCCATACACAGCGTTTCACTGAACAGCTACTATATCAGCAAGTATGAAATAACGCAGCAGCAATGGGATGCTGTAATGGGTAATAATCTCAGCCACCATTTTGATTGTCCGTGGTGCCCTGTTGAATCGGTGAGTTGGGGAGATGCACAGCAGTTTATCTATAAACTGAACATAATGTTAGGAAAGCGGTACAGGCTGCCTACCGAAGCTGAATGGGAATATGCAGCAAAAGGCGGCCAAAACTCGAAGCATTATTTGTACTCCGGCAGCAATAACATTAATATAGCGGGATGGGTGTGGCAAGGATATATTACTGATGACATCAAGACAAAGCATGTTGGCCAGGGCCAGCCTAATGAACTCGGCATATACGATATGACGGGAAATGTACTGGAGATGTGCAATGACTGGTATGACTCTGCTTATTATAAACAGAAGGTTAGCAATAATCCCCAGGGGCCTGCAACCGGTAAGTATAAAGTATTTCGCGGAGGGAGCTACATAAGTAACCCGCAATGCGCTACTGTAACTTACCGCGATTTTTACCACGCGGATACAGGCAGTCACTGGGTAACGCTTGGTTTCAGAGTAGTAAGAGATTATACGCAGTGAGGGGAATTAGTTCATTTTGTAAAGCTAAAAACCTTTCCGGCACTGTCTATCATCTTTATCTGGCGGAGGCTAATCCGCATCAATCAATTAACCCAAGCTGTAAACCCTTCTTTACAAGGGCGGCTACTTTTTTTACACCAAATTTCATCAGCTATGATTCCGAATTTCTGAATGTTCAAGAGACTACCATGAACACTTTTACTTACCGGAATACCGATCACTGGTAGTATGCCAGCGATGACTTCCTGCTATCCAGGCTTCCAGACCAATCAGGTACTTCCGGAGTTCCGGAGTCGCATATACCATTAACTTAGCTGATTCGTCTTCAAATATTCTCAGTAAATCGTTGTGGAAGCGAACGCCCATTCTGTGAGCTTCATCGAAAGAGCAGCCCTCTTCATTTTTGATCGCTTCGCGGATCCCAAACTGGTGTACGCCCGCTTCTTCTTCCTTTTCCGTGGAGACAAGATCATTAACCATTACGCAAATAAGTCCGGCGATCTTTACAACCTGGCGAACCTGTGGTAATGAATAAATGTTGTGTGGCAGTTCATATGCATCTACGATGTCAATCATGGTTAGGCAAGGTGTAAAACCATTCATCTGCCGTCCGCCGAGGTATTCCCAGACCGGAGCGATCATTTTATTGATCCGCCAGCTGGATTCCTGGCACATGGCAACAAACAGGCACATATCTTCATGCCGGACCCTGGCAACCTGCTGGGGCGTACCAAATTTTGCCGTTTTTGCGATGTACTCACGAAGTGCAACATGTACCGGATGAGCGCCTAAGCCTTTGTCGGTATCGTCGTTGTACTTTTTGGTGAAAAAGGGCTCATCTAAGGCTGACATACAGAGCGACAGGTTCCTTCCCACCATGTCGAGGGTAGAACCAGCCCGTTTATCGTCAACAAAATAGTCGTCCAGTCCAAAAAGGGCGAGCATTGCCTGGCCGGCCATAAATAAGCGTTCACGGTCTTCAGAGAAAGCATACGTCAGCATGACATAACGGCCGAAATTGCATTTCCGGAGATAGTCCAGATGCCCGTCGTAAAGACCTATACTTTCCGCCCATTTAAGTAACCTTTCATTCAGTTCCTCTCCAAGCGCCTCATCATTACGATAGGGCAAACGATGGCGCAGTTCCGTATCAGACTCCTTATCGGGCCGGTTCATGATAGCAGCTACGTTAGTGGTCTTTGTCCCAAGGCCTTTCGGCCCTGAAGACAATACACTTTTAAGCAGGTCAAGCGTATTAGCCGCAGTACTATACATAGTTAAGTGCTGATTTTAGTAAATACCTACTTCAACATTCTCAAGAATACCAAGGGCATCCGGAACGAGCACCGCTACCGAGAAGTAATTGGTTATTAAATAAGAGATAATAGCTTTTTCATCAATGCCCATATACCTTACTGACATGCTTGGCTCGATTTCTTCCGGAATTCCCATTTGATAAAGCCCTACAACACCCTGATCGTCCTCCCCTGTTCTCATTGCGATTATCGAAGTGAGCCCGTCCACTACAGGAATTTTATTGCAGGTAAGAATCGGAACACCTCTCCAGGCAATTGCTTGTCTGCCATCTAGCTCAATGGTAGCCGGATAAATACCACGTTTTGTACATTCCCGTGTAAAGGCTGCAACCGCTTTAGGATGTGCAAATATATATTGGGTTTTTCTGCGCCTTGATAATAATTCATCCATGTCATCGGGTGTAGGAGGCCCGGTCTCAGTTTGAATCCGCTGACGGTAGTCGCAGTTATTAAGCAACCCGAAATCCTTATTATTGATCATTTCATATTCCTGGGCTTCCCTGAGTTCTTCTACAGTGAGTCTTACCTGTTCTTCGGTCTGATTATAAGGATTATTGTACAAGTCAGCTACCTTGGAATGAATTTTCAGAATGGTTTGCCCTGTACTTAATTCATATTCACGAGGGTTAGCGTCATAGGCTACGAAAGTGCTGGGGATACTGGGTTCATCATCGTGGAAGCCTGTAAAAAAATCAACACTTGTTTCACCTTTGCGGTTAGTTTTTTGAAACTTGTCAGTAATTTCCTTTTGCGTAAGAAGGTAATTATCAATTCCCCCTAAGCCTTTCGATACGATATCATTGATAATCTCTTTGACCTTTTTGAATTCAATCTTAAATAATGTAACCTTTGTCCTTGCTACCGCATTGTAGGTATAAGACGGGGCCTGGGCATTTTCATTGTCCGCAGACGGTTCTTCTTTTTCATAATACAAGCCAAATCCGCCAAAATACTGCTGGGGGCCCATAGTCCCGGTTGCGTTAGCAGCATCATAAACGCCTGGCTGCAAAAAGGCAACTTTACCGCTGAGAATAATGTAAAGATGCGTTGGTACGCTGCCATGATCGACAATTGTTTTGCCTTTGGCGAAGTCTTCCTTCTCGGCTGCTGCAGCTATTCGTTTCAGCAATTCGTCATCCTTAATTTTACTTAAACTGGGCATTTGTGACAAGGACGGCCCATAAATTGCCAGTTCTGCTTCCTTATTTTTATCATCTCCGTCCTTTTTTTCAGCTTTAACAAATGATACCAATCCTGGCCGGATTTCAAGAATCTGCCTGCGGTTGACGCGGTAGTAACCACCACTGACATTAACCCAGGGTAATACTTTTAGCAGGCTTCTTGATGAAATTGATTCCATCTGAGGCCTTGTCTTAGTGGTGGACGCTAAGGTCCTTGCCTGCTCTTTGGGTAAACTCAATCGTTTAGAATCTAATTCTTCGCTCATAACTGATGATAATTAAATTTGATTAACCGGCACAAGATAATAAGATATTTATGTCGTGTATCAATGGAGATGTTAACGAAAAGTTAATGATATATTAGTAATCAAAAATTAAGGTTTTCAATAAATAATGGCAATTACTAATAATATTATTTTTATTTACAATACTGAAATGTATGATAATGAAAGGTGTATGATGTTTATAAGATAAAATTAATTTATCATTAAAAACTTTGCCATGAAATGCTACATTTGTTTCGGGATTAAGGCCATGTTCTGGCCGAAAAAAAGGTAAAATTACGAATGTTCAAGTATGCAAAATTATATGCACGACGGGAGGAGGATTCTCCTGATGTAGCTTTCCAGAAGCAACTGTTGGTGGTCATTTCGTCATTTTTGTTTTTATGTGGCGTTGCCTGGTGGCTGATGTGGTATTTAATTTTTGAATGGTCAATTCCTACTGTTGCTGCCGGCTTATTCGGGATTCTGGTCTTGGTTATGATCATTGTTTCACATCTTGCAAAGAATCATTTGATCCTTGCGCACTCTGTATTTATTGGTACGATTATCGTTCCGGTAACCTGCCAGTGGGCCCTCGGCAGTTTGCATAACAGCGGGATGATCATCGCCTGGGCTTTCCTTACCCCCCTTGGGATCCTGATATTTACGTCAATTCGTCCGGCCATTGTTTATATGCTGATTTTCATAGCATGTATTTTAATAACATCAATAATTGAGCCGATCTTTCCCGGCCGGCCGTTGATTGCATCCGAAGCTATTATTAAGTTGTTCTATTCGATGAACCTGACAACTTCTTTCACTGTTATTTTCGCAACCTGTGCCTGGTTCGTACATACCATTAAGGTCCAAAAAGGGATTTCAGAAACGTTACTCCTGAACATCCTTCCAAGTGATGTGGCAGAGGAATTGAAAAAATCCGGTAAAGTAGAACCCGTAACCCATGAGAATGTTACCGTGCTCTTCACAGATTTTAAGGGGTTTACAGAGATCTCAGGGTCCATTACGGCGAAAGAACTGGTAGGAGAGATCAATCACTGCTTTGGCGCTTTCGATGAGATAACTACAAGATACCAGATAGAAAAGATAAAAACTATCGGTGACTCGTATATGGCGGTAGGCGGCAACTTTAGCGGCAGGGAATGCACTGCCTGGCATGTTGTTTCCGCCGGTATGGAGATGCAGGAATATGTAAAGAAAAGAAGGCACGAGCGTGAAAAGGAAGGTAAGTTTAGTTTTGAAATGCGGGTTGGCGTTCATTCGGGCCCTGTGGTATCCGGGGTGGTTGGCGTAAAAAAATTCCAATTTGATATTTGGGGGGACACGGTAAATATTGCCTCAAGATTGCAATCACATGGTGAGATAGCAGAGGTGAATATCACAGAAACAACCCGTGATTTGATAATGGATAAATTCGATTTTGAATTCCGCGGTATATTACCTGTAAAAGGCAAAGGCGAAATGCCGATGTATTTCGTCAGGTACAAGAATTCAGGGGCGGAGAGAAATGGGATGAAAATGGCTCAATTGCGTAATGGCTGAATGGCTTAATTAATGTGGCAATGTGTCGTTCGGCGAAAAGCTCACGAGGACAGGGAATGTGATGAATGTGATGAAAATGGCTCAATTGCGTAATGGCTGAATGACTTAATTAATGTGGCAATGTGGTTTTAATGTTAAGAATGTGAAAAAATGGTTTTGAGCAATTCTAGTTTGATTTTTTTATTTTTGTGATTGTTGCGCAGTTTTATATTGAAATTCAATTAGTTAGTGAAATTTGGTGCTCAAATTCTTGCGCATTCCTTGCGCTCTGGTGCGCTTTTTTTGCTCTTTTTATCATTGTCTGAACTATGATTTTTAGGATTTAAGGATTGTAAGATTTGTTTTCTGATTTTGGGTTCTGATATTATCATAAAATTATAATTGTACACTTTTTAAACATTTTTTTTTATTTTCTTTCCGAGAGTGTTATTTTATTGATTTTCAGTTTGTTATGTAAATTATGGCCGGGAAAAACTGGACATTATCTGGACGTTTTCACTACACTTGCCTTTTTGTAACTGCCCTGCATCGTCCCATCACCCCAGCCAAATTAAACCTTCGTTTAATTTGGCATCCTCTCTTTGAAAAAAAGCGGGGAGTTTTCGAGCTCTTGTGGTTATTTTCAACTTTGGGGAACACCGTTGTCGCTGACCTGCCTTCGCTGAAAAAGCTACGGCGGGTGATAAAAAGGCTATGGCGGGAACAAAGGTCAGATAAGATTTTGAATTTGGCAAATTGAAGTTTAATGATAGTACGCTTTTCGCTCTATCATATACACCTATGCGTATATCATAGATCTTTTTTTGGCGATAATTGTTTGATGGATAATGTGGTATACGTTAGAGGGTGCTTCGCCTGGGTGCAAGTCCGAAAATGGGCCATTTTTTGGGTTGAAATTTTTGAAATTAAAGAAATTCTATATGGTTTATGGCAATTTGTGGGCTGTTTTTCCTATATTATCTGTCCTTCTCGAGTGTTCATTTCTTTTGAGTGGCTCCCGCTGAAAGAAGCGGGACAGGCGCCAGAAACGAACCAAAGAAAAGCCCACTTTTGCCTGAATGCATCCGCATGGCAAAAGATAGCTATGCGCTGAAATTTGGGGGACAGCTATTAAGGGACGACGAGAGTCGGCATTGATGTGGCTTTATGCCTTTTCCAGAGGTGTGTTTTTAGCGCTTGTTTTTTCTTTTTTGTTATGCTGACGTAGGAAGCATCTAACTCGTGTTAGTCTTTGCGAGGCACGAAGCAATCTTGCGACAACACAATTTTCCTTCATTGAGCTGGAATGCTCCGTTAGGTGCTAAAGCTTTGTAGTGTATAAATATCTTTGTTATATGCGCCCCGTTAGGGCCGCAACAATTCGGGATGGGTTTTGGATATTATGAATGCCACTTGCAAACTGGTTGAACTGCTTAGACACGAGTTGGCTCACACACATTGCTATGCGGCAAACTCGCGCCAGACGGAGACTGCGAACAACCGGGGAACAATACGATGAAATCTATTATGCAAATTACATTCAAAATCTCAAATAATTTCCGTAAATTTATACTATGAAAACGAAACAGGTAAAATCTACAGATAAAAAAATTCTGCGGGAACAAATCCTGGAATCTGCCGTTGCTTCTTTTCGCATTGAAGGAATAAAAATTTCTAAAGAAACGGCATTAGAAACACTTAAAAAAGTAGCGCTTAGCCTGGAAAAATAGTTTGTATCAATTCTTCCATTTTTACATAATTCTTAGTTGCTGACAACTGAACGGCCGTTACGTAGGTATCAAATTCTTTTTCAGTAATCATTTGAAATTTAAGTGCCCCGTACCCTTGTTTTCTGCACATGAGATTTGCCAAAATTCTTGCCGTACGGCCATTCCCGTCACGAAAGGGATGAATAAAAAGAAGTTCACCGTGAACTTTGGCAATGTCTTTGATTAGTTCTTCTTTGCTAAAATACTTATTGGGAATGTTTGATAAAATTTCAATTTCAAATGTTTTCATTGTTTCAGGCAGGAATCGGGCAGCAGCAAATGGGAAACCTCCTTTTGACATATTAACACTGCGAAATTTTCCTGCAAAAGAATATAAATGACCAAGAGCGAGTTTATGAATTTTAAGAATATAGGGAACATTAAATCTGGTGGTAGCTGTAAGGCTTTCCGTGAGTTGTATTTCTGCTTTTAAAAAACCTTCAAATTCAGATAGTGCAATTTCCCCGGCAGTTTTCAGCCCAGGGATATTTGGTAAAACCTCATTTTGACTATCTGGCAAATCATATTTCATAAGGCAAACAAATTTACAAATTCCAGAGGTATTTACGTTGAATAATTTGTTGGGTTTTCTTAGCGTTAAAGTTGAGTATCATTGTTGGAATGATTGCCTTCCTTCTGACCGTAGACGTGAGATTATGCTCAATTACATTTTTTTTGGTTATTGAGAAGGCTGCGAACAACTGGGGGTAGGCTGATTATTTGTCTGAACCATGATTGCGGGATTAAAGGATTTTCATGATGGTGCTTTTGTAAGTTCGCCAGTCGGTGCCGATAGCTATCGGCAGGCATCCACACCAACGAAGTCAAAGGCTACGCTGAACGACTTTTTTTTATTTTTGGAAGACTAAAGGGAACCGGGGCCAACATTGGACAAAAACAAAAACCCGGTTTCATCATCCCATTCGGGGAGAGAGGATTTACCGGGTATCGCAATGCAAATGTAAACTAATTACCTTACATTCGTAAGTAAATACTTAAAAAAAACAATGAAATTAACAGATTTAGAAAAACTGTTTTCAGAAAAAAGGCTATCCACATATTATAACATGTTTCCTTTAAACAAGGAGAAAGCTATTGAATATTATAGACTCAATTTGCAAATTTCAGAATCACTTTATCCTTTACTTTCTAATTTAGAAATAATCCTAAGAAATTCAATACATAATTCATTCACGATACATTATAAATCCAATGATTGGTTTTTGCATTTGACACAACCGGAATTGCTAGATCAGATAACCATTGCCAAAAAGAAAATTCTTTCAGCCAACAATTATTTAACATCAGATAAATTGGTTGCTGAATTGACATTTGGCTTTTGGACATCCCTATTTAATAAGCAATATGCAAAGGACTTCTGGAAACCTTTGATGTATGCTTTCCCTTTGCTTGATGCACAAAATAAGCATAGAGATAAAGTGTCTTATAAACTCAATCAGATTCGCAAATTCAGGAACCGGATTTTTCATTATGAACCTATTTGCAATGACCTTGAAGCATTAGCTGCAAACCACAAAAATATTTTGCAAATTCTCAATTGGATAAATACAGATATTGTAACGTGGACAAAGCAAATTGATCGTTTTGAAAACCTTTACAAACAAGCTATTCCACTCCGATCAAGTTTATGACCAAAAAGGTGAAGAAATAGTTAGAGGAGACAGGTAGCCATTACGATATGGGTCAGAGATGAAGCTGAGCAACAATTTTTTTATGAAACACCACGCCAACATGGTTTTGGCTATTATGAATGCCAGTTGCCCCGAAGGACGGGATTTGCAACAAACTGGCTAAATTGCTTAGACAGCCGGTGACGATAGCTATCGGCAGGCATCCACACCAACGTAGTCAAAGGCTACGCTGAACGATTTTTTTTTATTTTCGGAAGACTAAAGGCAACTGGGGTCTGAGACAGCAGACATAAACATAATTAATTAACTTGATGTGAAAATTTATTCTTAAATTTTGCACGTTTCACTGCACTTCACTACGAAATGACGGTCTTTATTGGGCAATTTACGTTGGCTGTGGAGATTCTTCACTTCGCAGCCAAGTGCATATAGTCGTGCGTTCAGAATGACAAAGGAATGCTATTATGCTTCAGTGCTGATTTTGCCAGTCGGAGACCTGGGTTCTATTGCTGGATTTAAGTTTAAAAACTTAAACCAGGGCTGGCTGAGACCAAGGGGAATTCTATTTAGCTGGGTGCAGACCTCATCGTTGTCATAGTTCGGCGCGAGGTTCGGCGAGGCTCACCTTGACAATTGTTCACTATGACAGTTCTTTGATTGGGCGGGGCTCATTATGACAGGAATTCTATTTAGCTGGGTGCAGACCTCATCGTTGTCATAGTTCGGCGCGGCTCACTATGACAGTTCTTTGATTGGGCGCGAGGTTCGGCGAGGCTCACCTTGACAATTGTTCACTATGACAGTTCTTTGATTGGGGAGTTTTTATCACCCCAGCTAAATCGCGCCAATTGGCGGATTTAGCATCCCCTCTTTGAAAAAAAGAGGGGAGTTTTTCCAGCTTACTGCTTTGATTGGGCGGGCTCACTATGACGGTCTTTATTGGGCAATAGAAATCCAGCTGCTGAATGGTGCCAACGCCACTGAAGCATAATAGCTGCAACCTTGCCGGGACAACTATCTTTTCATTTCCCTATTTCCCCGTACCTTTATAGTATTAAAAGTAATAGATGCAAAAGAATAGTAAGAAAAAAAATAAAAAACCAGATACAGTAAGGAAAACCTATACGGGCAAACTGGAGGTGACGCGGGGCGGTATGGGGTTTGTGAAGGTGGAAGGGCTGGACAAGGATATAATGATAGAGCGGGATAGCATGGATAATGCCCTGAATGGTGATGAGGTGAAGGTGGAGGTAAGGGGATATGCGGACAATAACAGGCGCATAAAGGGTACGATAACAGAAGTGGTGCGCCGCAAGCAGTCGGAGTTTAGCGGCAGGGTAGAGGTGCATACGAATTTCGCTTTCCTGGTGCCGGACAGTGATAAGATGCCGGTGGACATATTTATACCGCTGCACCTGCTCAATGGCGCAAAACATGGCGATAGCGCCATGGGGCGCATTGTGGAATGGACCAGCAATACCAAGAATCCGGTAGGGGAAATAGTGAGTGTGCTGACGCATGAGTCTGTAAATGAGATAGCCATGCAGGGATTGCTGGTGGAAAATGGCTTCCCGCTGAGTTTCCCGGATGATGTGCTGGAAGATGCGGCCCGTTACCCGGAAGGGGTGGACAAACATGAAATAAAGAAGCGGAAGGATATACGCAATATACTAACTGTAACCATAGACCCTGTTGATGCGAAGGATTTTGATGATGCACTTTCTTTCCGCGAAATGAAGGGCGGATGGTATGAGGTGGGTGTGCATATAGCGGATGTGAGCTACTATATAGAGCCGGATTCGGCGCTGGATAAAGAAGCTTTCAGGCGCGCCACCAGTGTTTATCTGCCGGACAGGGTATCGCCTATGCTGCCGGAGCGGCTGAGCAATGAGCTTTGCTCCCTGCGTCCGCATGAGGATAAATATACCTTCTCTGTGATTTTCCAGATCAATAAGCAGGGGAAGATAAAAGACCACTGGATAGGCAAGACTATTATTCATTCAGACCGACGGTTTGCATATGAAGAAGTGCAGGACATCATAGAAGGCGCGGAAGGTGACCACGCAAAAGAACTACATATACTGAACGATATTGCAAAGAACCTGCGCAGCCAGCGTTTCAAAAAAGGAGCGATCAATTTCTCGTCGCAGGAAGTACGTTTCCAGCTTGATGAAACAGGCAGGCCGATTGGTATAGTGGTAAAAGAGAGCAAGGAAGCGCACCAGCTTATAGAAGAGTTCATGCTGCTGGCAAACAAAACAATAGCGGAATATGTGGGCGGCCTAAAACACAAAGGAGAAAAGGTGCCTTTCCCATACCGGGTACATGATGTGCCGAATGAAGACAAGCTGAGTGTATTTTCTTTATTCGCAGCACGTTTTGGCGTTAAGTTCGATTTGAGTACGCCTGAGACCATTTCGAAGTCATTCAATGCAATGCTTGCTACCGTGATGGGGAAACCGGAGCAGCATGTGCTGGAGCAACTGGGGATACGCACTATGTCGAAGGCGGTTTATACTACCGATAATATTGGGCACTATGGGCTGGGGTTTGCACATTACTGCCATTTCACCTCTCCTATCCGCCGTTATCCCGATGTGCTGGTGCACCGTATATTGCAGCAATGTATAGAAAATGACATACACCCGATAAAGCACCTGGAGGCACAATGCCGTCACTGCTCTGACCAGGAGCGCAGGGCTATGGAAACGGAGCGCGCTACGAATAAATATAAGCAGGTAGAGTTCATGCAGAGTTATGTAGGTGAAGATTTTGAGGCTGTTATCAGCGGTGTTGCTACCTTTGGCTTCTGGGCGGAGACTGTGGCGCATAAGTGCGAAGGCATGGTGTCTATTGTGGAACTCACAGAGTTTGATGATTTTGAATTTAAGGAAGGCGAGTATGCATTGGTAGGGCGCAGCACTGGTTTGCGTTTTGCCATGGGAGATAAAGTGAAAGTGCGGGTGCTTTCTGCAAACTTAGAGAAACGACAAATTGATTATTCTATATTAGAGTTGCCGGAGCGGAAAACCAAGAGAAAGGCAGTTGATACAATTCCGGGTAGAAATGACAGGCCGGCACGAAGCGACAAAGACGCAAAACGTGGCGGAAAGTCGAAACATACAAAATACAAAAAGAGATAAATGCATTCATTTACTGACCTCGTAGCATCTTTTGAAAGCCGTTTTACCGCTTCATTACCTTTTCCGCAAACTCCCGAAACGATATATGATCCCTGCCGCTACCTGTTACAGCTTGGCGGCAAGCGCATACGTCCTGTATTGTGCCTGATGGCCAATGAACTGTTTGAAGACATCAGCGAAGATGCCTGGTCTGCTGCTTTCGGAATTGAGTTGCTGCATAATTTTACGCTAATTCATGATGATATTATGGACAAGGCGCCATTAAGGCGGGGAAAACCAACTATTCATCACAAATACGGACTTACAGCGGGTATCCTCTGCGGCGATGTGATGTGTATCTATGCTTATGAAGAGTTAGCTAAAATAAAAAAGTCATTGCCGCAGGTGCTGCAACTTTTTAACAGGACCGCCATTGAAATATGCGAAGGCCAGCAGTTAGATATGGATTTCGAACACCGGAATGATGTGAGCATTGGCGATTACATCCATATGATAACGCTGAAGACTTCTGTATTGCTTGCCTGTAGTTTAAAGATGGGCGCGATAGCGGGTGGTGGTTTAGGAGACAGCGCCAATAAGCTGTACGCTTTTGGAAAAAATATGGGACTCGCATTTCAGCTACAGGACGATTACCTGGATGCTTTCGGAGATACAGTAAAACTAGGCAAGCAAAACGGGGGCGATATAAAAGCAAACAAGAAAACTTACCTGCTTATAAAAGCCCTTGAAAACGCTGACGTAACACAAAAGAAAGAAATAGAGAAATTATTGAAAGAGGATACAGAAAGTAAAGTGCCGGGAATGCTGGAACTCTATTCAAAAACCAAGGCTGATATACAATGCCGCGAAGCAGTAGCACAGTACTCTAAGATGGCTTTCGACTGCCTGGAAGATGTGGCGATACCTGCCAAACGCAAACATCCTTTGCTGGAACTTGCTAATTATTTGCTTATGAGGGAATTTTAATTCAAAATTCAAAAATGAAAAGTCAATAACTGAAAATAAATAAGAGGCTGCCAAGCGAAATCCGGGCAGCCTTTTTTATTCATTTTGTCAACGTTCCTTAGGCAAAAATATAAGTGGAATTGATAAAATAGTTAAAGCCCATGCAGGGTTTTAGAATTACGGTTAGAAACTGAGAGGAAGTCCCTTTAGGGTTTCAGGGTTTTCAGTTTCTCATTATCCTTATGTCTTGTGGCATCCCGGATATTCTTTTTTTCTAAATTTTTATGAAGTGCGTCCGTAAGATCAACCCCTGTTTGGTTGGCAAGGCACATCAATACCCATAGCACATCGGCCATTTCATCGGCCATATCTTTTTGCCTGTCGCTTTCTTTAAAGGATTGTTCTCCGTATTTTCGCACCATTATGCGCGATAGCTCTCCAACCTCTTCCATAAGTATGCCGAGATTGGTCAGTTCATTGAAATAGCGCACACCGGTAGTGCGAATCCAATCGTCAATCTGCTGCTGTGCCTGGCGTA
Organism: uncultured Bacteroidota bacterium; assembly: GCA_903887005.1. Taxonomy (GTDB): domain Bacteria; phylum Bacteroidota; class Bacteroidia; order Chitinophagales; family Chitinophagaceae; genus Nemorincola. The sequence continues at coordinate 18,929 of CAISOH010000036.1, forward strand.
TAGTAATGTCCATAAGAAACAAGTATTTGTTTGTTTACGCAAAATAATAGAACTTCCCTGTTTAAAAGAAAAAAAGAAAAAGAAACTAATGCATTCATACGCTACAGATATAGAAGCAGCAGAGGCGCTCAAAGAACAGGCCGCAGCACTGCGTAAAGGAATTGGAAGGGTAATAATAGGGCAAACTGATGTGGTGGAAAAACTCATTATCTCCATACTTTGCAACGGGCATACACTCCTCGTAGGGGTGCCGGGACTTGCAAAAACACTGCTGGTAAAGACTATAGCAGACGCGCTTGACCTCTCTTTTAAACGCATACAGTTTACTCCCGATCTTATGCCCAGCGACATAATAGGCGCGGAGATACTTAATGAGCAACGGCAGTTCCAGTTTATCAAAGGCCCGATATTCGCCAACATTATTCTTGCAGATGAGATAAACCGTACCCCACCCAAAACACAGGCTGCTTTGCTGGAAGCCATGCAGGAACGCAATGTTACCGCTGGGGGGGTATTGTACAAGCTACCATCACCATTCTTTGTATTGGCCACGCAGAACCCCATAGAGCAGGAAGGTACTTATCCATTACCGGAGGCTCAACTTGACCGTTTTATGTTCCAGGTAACGCTTGATTACCCATCCTTTGCGGAAGAGGTAATGATAGTGCGGAATACTACTGGCGCTATTGCACAGGAGCTTTCCAAAGTAATGAGCGGAGCAGATATTCTGTATTTCCAGGACCTGGTAAGGCGTGTGCCAGTGCCGGACAATGTGCTGGAATATGCGGTAAACCTTGTACAAAAAACACGCCCCGGTTCAAAGAACGTAGCGGCAGCTGCCACCCAATATGTGGCATATGGCGCAGGGCCGCGCGCATCGCAGTACCTGATACTCGGCGCTAAATGCCATGCTTTGCTCAATGGCAAGTACTCACCCGATATAGAAGATGTGCGGGCAATGGTTATGCCTGTGCTTCGCCATCGTGTGCTTAGAAATTACAAAGCAGAAGCGGAAGGAATAGCGCAGGAGGCGCTGATAAAGCAATTGATGTAAGGGGGGGATTGGGAAATCGGAATTTGGAATTAGTAATTGGGAATTTGGATTGGAATGTGAGCAATAGAGTTGGCTTGCAATTATTTTCCGGGTTTGACTATCTACTAACGACTATCTACTAACGACTATTTACTTTTTGAATTTTTACTTTTGAATTTTGAATTAGCATGGAAAACATAGAACATAAAGCCAGCTTTCTCAGAAGCGAATACACTAAAGCACTATCGCAGCTTGATGCGGATGCACCGCGCAAATGGGGCAAGATGAATGTGCAGCAGATGATAGAGCACATGTGCGATTATGTGCGCATAGCGAGCGGTAAAACGCCCGTTGAAATAATCACACCGGAAGATAAACTGCCCAGGATGCAGGGCTTCCTTGCAAGTGAAAAACCCTTTCCCGAAAATACGCCCAATGTGCTGATGCCGGATATTCCCGCTCCGGTAAGACATGCCTCAAAGGAGGATGCTATTTATGAACTGCAACAGGAACTGGATCATTTCTTTGCTGTGCATGAACAGGAAGAAGGCAGGAAAACGCCCAATCCATTCTTTGGGCACCTGGACTATGAATTACAGGTGCAATTGCTGCACAAACACGCAAAGCACCATTTGATGCAGTTTGGGGTAGAAGTGTAAAGTTTTTCCACAATAGGGGGACATAATGTGTAATAATCCTCGCAATTGGCAATGCTATTGCTTTATTGCTTTGTTGAAATTGTCCAACTTGTTTTGCCTCCTGAAGTATCTCTTATTGTAAAGATTGAAGAAGTAAGATTGTCGATCTTATATTGATAAATATTTCCGTGAGTTATTTCTTTTAAGTAAGTATTGTTATATTCATATGCCCATGTTCCTCTTTCTATTGAACTATAATAGGTTTGAATAAATGTTCCATCTTCGTTATATGTCATTAAAATATGAGCGGATACTGTATCCAATATGGAAGTAACTTCACTTGCATCCATTATACCATTGTGATTATCATCATTTGCTACACTTGTAAATTTCCATATACCAATGAGGTAAATTGGAGCTGATGGGGTGCTTTTTTTACAAGATGCAATTGCTAAAATAACAAAAAACAAAATACAACTGTTTACTCTGAATGTTCTCATAAGAGCTATTTTTCATTAAACCTACAAAATCTAATGATATTATAATAACTATTTGGTTATAATCCGCTTATAAGGTTATTATACCATGTTTTACATATTCCTATAATGACAACTAATTACAATCAAAGCCAAATTAATTCTATTTTTGTAAAAAATGAAATAATGAAAACAGTTCAACTTCTCTCATTTGCTTGTCTTATTGTTATTATTGGATGTAAAAAAACAACAACAAGTCCGACTGTTCAAAATCTGATTGAAAACCATTTATGGCATTTAAAGACAGTTAAATATGGTGGTATATTTGATTCAACCAGATCCTCTTGCGGTCAAAATTGTATTTTTTCATTTTCAAATGATAGCAACGGAGTACAAAATTGGGATAACAGTTTATGTAATAATATAAAAACAGTCCCATTTAAATATTATTTTGACAACCCTTCTTCTTTAAAATTCGCTGAAATTTATATTACAAATTTTGGTAGCCAAAATGCAAATGTTTTTTGTCCTTATTATATTCGGCAATTAGATGATTCTACTTTGGATTTGGTTTGTTCAGTAATTAATTATAATGTAGAATATATTTTTAAATCTTATTAATTTATACTTACAGTGCT
>CAISOH010000037.1 GCA_903887005.1 uncultured Bacteroidota bacterium
ACCATCTTTGTTGAATGGGGAAATATTGGAAGTTGTAATTGCATATGCCAAATTACAACTTATTTAATTTACGAACAATATCCCGAAAATACCTGATTTAATAGGGTAGGTCAGGAGTTCTGAGTCTGTGATGCGCCATAACCGCCACATGTATTTACAACAGCCACCAAAAAAAGATCTATGATATACACATAGCTGTATATGATAGTACGAAAAGTGTATTATCATAAAACTTCAATTTGCCAAATCCAAAATCTTATCTGAACTTTGTTCCCAAAAGCAAACTTATGCCTGATAAAGCCCCCTGCACACCTTTTTAGGTGTCAGTCGTGTACTATTGGGGAAGGGAGTGTTGGATTTGGACTGAGTCAGGCTAATCACGGTTAATCAGGTCAATCTGAGGTTCAGACAAAAAAACACATTGTCCAGAAAACGTCCAGATAACGTACAGGTAATGTACAGGTAATATACAGGTCTTCCGGCAATAATATCAACAACTAATTGAAAATCAAAAGAATAAAACTCTTTGGAGAGGAAATAAAAAAAATCGCTTCAAAAGTGTACAATTGCACAATTACAATAATATTAAAACCCATAATCAGAACACAAATCCCAATTACAAATTCCAATTCCCAATTCAGCAAAAAAATGAGCAAAGAATGCGCAGCAGAGCGCAGGAAATGCGCAAGAATTTGTGGATAATTTTTGTATAACTAATTGATTTACAACACAAACACCTAAAAACCACCCATAATAAAAAAAATCAAACTAGAATTGCGCAATCCTTAAGCCTTATTCTAAATCAGATACCTTTTTGAGTACATTTTTCTCATAAAAAAACAGCTTATGAAAAATCATAAGCCGTATAGCATTTATAAAATATTCTTATTATTACTTCTTATTTGGAGTCATGCTGATTTCTCCAATATAGAAATGAAGGCCAAAACTTAATACTGAATATAAGTCATTGTAATTATTTGTAGCAATAGGGGGTTTGAAATTATATCCATCTACATAATCAGAAAATGCATAGTTCATTTGATAGTTAACATTTAAAACTACAATTTTTGTAATATGCAAATCAATACCTACATTCAAAGGTAAATAGAAGCAATTACTTTTCATATTAATGTTTCCGGGATCATAGTCTGTAATAAGATATTTATCAGCATTCCTGAATTTAAGAGTTATATTAGCAATATTATTGTGCATATAGCCAATACCTGTACCAATATATATACCATAAAATTGTTTAACAAGGAAGCTTTTAGGCCAGTTGAAAAGTTCTCCTATTGACATATTTGCTATCAAAGCGCCACCTGTAAAATCGTTATTTACACTTAACCCGTTAGTCCAATGATTTTTAGATTCATATTCATTAAGACTTCCTTTTTGAAGTTCAATATTCACATTCACCCATTCATTTATGTTACGCGCAACATTGATCTTATATGCCTGCTGGGAATTTGAATTGGTCCAATCACCATACAAGTGCGTATAGCCAATCCCTATACCAAAAGTATATTTACTATAAGGGTAAAATGGATCAAGCCTGACCTGGGCATTAGCTTTTATAGATACCGCAGCAATAAATGCCGAAAAGAGAATGATAATAATATTTTTCATATTCTGCAATTTAAAATAATATTTATTAAATAATTAATATTTCCAGGTATTTTTCTTGAAATCCTCTATTCCCTTTTCTATACGTTGCTCTTCCTTTTTCTGATCATCTTCATTTGTAAATTTATCAGCAATTTTATAATCCCCCGGATTTGATTCCTTAACAATATGAGTAGTAAAGTTACGGGTAATAAATATATCATCATAGCTTATGCCATAAACATCTCTTTGAGTATCAAATATTTCCATACCGGCAAAAATATTACGGCATTGTGGGAAATATAGCCAAAATGGATGCCTGCTGCCTAAATACTCACCTGTAGTTGATTTCTCATCTTTTACCGGAGCCAAACCTACTATTTGAGTGACTACCCGCCCACGAACTTTATCAAAGTAAATATCTTCCTTTATCTCCAATTTCATGATAGTTTCGGGGTTGAATGGCGTAAATACTCTATGCGAACCGATTAGTTCACCGGTCAAAGTATCTAAATCATTAACGGTAGTACTATCCTCGGCTATTGCTTTCATTGCCTGGTTAGCAGTGTATCTCGTTCTGAATGTTTCATCTTTATAAGCAATCAATTTGCCCGCTTTTATTGCAGCCATAATAAGTGACATCATAGATTCACCAGGCACAATAAATATTTTATTTGCAGAATCTTTAAGGTCTATTGTTCTCCAGATACGCTTATAAAATTTTATGTTATATTTACTGACTTGTGGAATAGGAAAAGCCTTTGCTCCTCTGAGTAATGGCGCCTTATACAAGCCATCTACCGGCTTCGCACTGTCTAATGGAAAATAAAGAAAAGACAGCTGTGTAGTATCTGCAACAAGGCCATCAGTATGAGTCGAATCAAGATAAGCTTCCTCAGGTGTAAGTGGCTGCACGGTTGGAACAGGTTTAGCAATATCCATAGCAGGTTTAGCAGCAACAGTATCTGCTACCTGGGTTGTTTTTGCCTTTTTCTTTTTCTTTTTTTTGCCTGTTGTTTGCGCCATTAATACTGTACTTATTCCTAATGAAACAAGCAATAATAAAGCTATAACAATTTTATTTCTCATAGTTGTGATTTGTTCAAATAACTATTATTCAACACTAAACGTTATCGGATCTAACGATCTCTGAATTCCATCCGGGCCTACCACAAGCACATTATCAAAAGTTACCCTTGTACCTGGTGTAATAGTATTCATGGCAGATTGCATTTCCGGAGTAAGCACATTGCTGTTAGATTCTTTTACAAAAACGTCACTTCTTGGCTTATTAATATATAAAGTAAAGTGCTTGATAGTAAAGGTAGCTTCAAATTCAAAATCTTCAAGTATAGCAAATAACCTGTTTGCAGATTTCATAGCAACTGCATTTAACCTTCCACCACCTTTATTTGCAAACTTAACATGAGGCGGAGGAAGTGGTTTTACACGGAATTCTTTAGTGCCAAGCACTTTTGATTTACCCTTTTCAAGTTCTCCACTTACTGTTACATTTACTTTTCCACGATGGTTTGATTTGAAATTAAAAACGTAATTACCTTTACCTCCTGATATTTCTCCTGCGCTTAAACTTACCCTGATTTTATCATCAGAAAAACCAGGTGCCGATATGGATACAGGATTAGGTAAGCCAATATAAAAAACGTTCATCTTATCAGGTGAAATTGTTGCTGCAGGCTTAGCTACAGTATAGGTTTGTTCCGGAATCTGATGCTCTTCAATGGTTCCATCAGTTTTCTTTACACGAATAACACCTGACCAGGTTTTCACACCCTCACCAGCTGCAGTAACTGTATAAAGACCTTTACCGTTGACAACATTCAGTTTTTGGCCTCCAATAACTATTTCAGGATTGGAAGTCGTGTTTGATGCCGTCAGGAATACATCTGCTTTGTATTGCTCTCCAACAAGAATATACGAAGAAGGCGCAACAGCCACGGCTTCAAAACGATCCAGAACAATCTGTGTCTTATCAGCCTGCAATATTCTGCCAACTACATCGGCTTCCGTATTTTTCAAATCCGATTGTATTTTAGTAAGTGCTGTAATAGCTGCAACTAAAGGAATCCCATCTCCAAAATTATCCTCTTCCCATGATACTCCAGGTTGATCAGCTTTTTTGGGAGGATCCTGAGCACTTAACGAGAGATTAAGCCCTGCTGTTTCACTTTTATCAAGTGCAGCAAGTATTTTGGAACGGGTATCTTCAATACGATCTTTTAACTCTTTAGCATGTCCTTTACGAAGCCATCTTGGGGCAATTTCAACATCTGCTTTAGCTTTTAGTTCACCATCACTTTCCAAACCTCCGCCCTCATTAGTTAAGTTTTTCTTTACGTCTTCAATATATAAATTAAGATCATCTACGTATTTTTTAACCTTTAACGCTTTATCATGTATTGGGGTATTACGAACCGGATCACTTTTTAGTTTTGTAGCTTCAAAAGCGGAAAATGTATTACTAACTGTGCTTTGTACATTTTTTGATGTTGTTTCCAAACTTACAGTTAAATTGCTAAAGGCATCCAGAACATGGTCGGTAACCGTAGTAGCTGCTATTCCAAGCAGCACCAGGTATAATATACCCATCATCTTTTGCCGGGGAGTTTCATTTAAAGCTGCCATGCGTTTTGTATATTTTTAGTTTATCCTGAATACGTCCGATTGAGCTAAATTTACTCAATTAACATTTTTATTGATCTAAAATTAATTTTTTCTAAATGCGTCCAATTGGGCTTGATAAACTTTTGTCAGGTCAGTCAAGTTTTTATTGTATGCCTTCATACCTGCTGTAGCAGCTTCAAATTCTTTTAACATAGAAGCGGAAGAAGTAGTCATTTGGTTAATAGCAGCCAATGTTTTAGTGAATTGATCAAAACTGGTATTCATTTCAGTAACATGTTTAGAGAAAACTTTCATTCCCTGGCTGGAAGCTTCAAAATCTTTCATCATGCTCTGTGAGTTAGCCGACATTTGACTAATTGTTTGTTTCGAGGCCTCAGACACCTGGCTTATTGCTTGCTGAGAGGCAGAAGAAAGCTGACCGATAGCTTGCAATGCCTTATTGAACTGGTCGAATCCCGAAGCAACAGAGGTTACGTTATCGCGGAATTTTTTAACATCCCCTGTTGTGGTTTCTAATTCCTTGATCAGGTTCTGAGTTACATTAAACGAACCTGCAACCTGGTTAACGGATTCCACCGTTTTATTGAATTGCTGAAAGCCCATGCTAAGGCGTTCAATTACTTTAGGGCTGATAGCTGTAGCAAGCAGGTCGTGTAATCCGGACCCGCCTTTATCCTCTGTGCCGCCTGTTTCTTCGATAACAACCATTGATGCAAAACCCAGAATACCGAATAGAAAGGATTCTGTTAAAAGACCTATAGCAATCATATACTCACCACCATGCCAATGTAAAATTTTAAACATTAAACCAATAATTACTACGCTTGCTCCCCAGGAGATGACACTGTTAAGACCTACTTTCTTTTTTGTGCTCATAATTTACAATTTAGTTGAATTTGTGAGTGTTAGATTTTGCTGATTAGTTATATATTATTTAAAATTTTTAATTACTTTATTATTGCTCAAAATAATTACTTCACTAATGAATTTCAGGTAATCTCAGGTTTGAGAGTTTTCCTTTAGTATTATGACCTTTGAGCGTTTTATCACGGGTTGCCATGTTTTTATAGATAATTTCCGGTGCCTGCAATACACATCTGAACCCGACAAAGCAATGAGAAACATTCTGTAGTTCCAAATCGCGGTAATAAGGTGTAAGCGATTTTGCATTACTCATAAAGGAACCGCCACGAACAACCTTTCTCCTCATAGCTTCTGCATCTGTTGAATCGGCATCATAAAGTAATACAGGGTTAAGGTCAGATACAAACGCAAATACGGAGGGGCTGTAGGCATCCATTACCCACTCTGAAACGTTTCCTTCCATATTGTACAGGCCAAATTCATTTGGGGCAAATGCCAAAACCGGTGTAGTAAGCGCTGAACCATCCTCCCAATAATCACCTTCATCCTGCTTGAAATTTTCAAGCATACCATTAATATCCTTATGTATAGGAGTACTGTCAGAATATGGCCCGCCCAAATCTAATGGATTATAATTATTACTGTACTTGCCGCCATATTTAACGAATTTAAACTTCATATAATCTGCAAGATACATATTACCCCGCTTGGCGGCTTTACGTTGTGCATTTCGTTCTTCCCTTGCAGCTAATTTTGAACTGTCAATAACTTTTGCTACTTTAGTTTTGGGTTGAAGCATCTGTGCAACAAAGGAGCTATCATGTGGTGTAAGTGTTGTATCAGCAGTAACAAATGTACTAATAACAGAATCCATTGAACTTGAATCAATCGCAGAGATCATATCATAATATCCCTGGGCAGCATAAACCCATTGGGCTTCTGAAGGCAGCGCATATTTTAAATTGTAGTATTTCATGTAATTCGGCATATTGAAATAACCACTCGACACAGTACCGCGCCAATAACAGAATGCATTTGCCTGCAACCAGTTAACTCCTACAACAGGATAATCATTAAAAGGAGGGGCTTTGAAATAATTTTCTACATACATCTCTGTTTGTGAATTTGTAAGATCATCAGCCCAAACATTTTCGTTTGGATAAATATTTAAAGTAGCAGTCTTATATTGATTGCTTTTTGTTTTTTTATTGGGATTTGGATTGGGTTTCAAATAAGTATAGGTATAATTATACATTTCCTTTTTTATGTTGCCATTTTCATCAAGCATTGGCAATATCTTACTTTTTATTTCTTCATCCTTTGAATTGAATATTTTTTTATGGTCAACTTTAGACCAGTCAATACGCTTATTAGTAATCGCCTCATTTTCTGGTTTATTGATGGCAGTGGTATCACTAACATTGCCAGTATTTGCCAGATTGGCAGTGTCAATTGGCGAAACACCGGGATTTGTAGTAGAAACACTTTTGGGTTTTTCGGATTTACCGCTATTTGAATTATTTCCTTTGACTGTTACTTTATCATTATTTTTTGTTTCAATAAAGTATTTATCGTCTTTAAGATATTGAACTACTGCAATTGAATCAATAACCCAATTAATAAATTGCCTGTATTGCTCGTTTGTTACTTCTGTTCTATCTATAAAAAAAGAAGTCAAACTTACCTTTCTGAGACTATTGGAATCTGTAGAGGATTGGTCATATTTAATTCTGGTAGTTCCACCCCTTATATATACCATTCCCTGGGGAGCGTTAAGTGTTGGATGATTGTAGGGTATTACTGTTCTGGGAGCAGCCAGACTATTACGGGATTTAGTTTTGCCTTGGGCGCTGCATAAAACTGATGATAAAAATGTGACAAAAAACAAAAAGAATGTTATCAAGGTTTTATTAATGGGCATATCCGACATTTTTGAATTCAAAAATACATTTAAAAACGAAAATCAAAGTTATTCTTTTTCAAGAATTTTTAATTCCTTTAAAAAAAACAAAACATAGTAATTTGAAAGCACCACTGATAGTTTTTCTCCCGTTCCGCACACATGCTTACACCAAAAGTCTATAAGGTGAAATACCTTTATAAGATTAAATTAGCTTAATGTCAATAACGGATTAACAAAAATATCAATATCACAGAAATTACATTGATATTTATTTAACATTAATTAATTTCTGTAAAGGTAATTAACTTCTTGTAAAACCAAAAAATAAATTCACTAAAATTATGCAAATTTAACATTTATTTTTTTTTAAATTATAATTCTACATCCCTTTTTTCTTTTCTATTTTGACTGAAAATATTTAATTAATTTATGCTCCAAATTAACAGCTGATAACTGTTCATTTTCGCCTATATTTAACGGTATTTTTTATTATTTTATGATGAAAAAGAATCTACCGGGAATTAATTTTAACATCATAATGTTTATCCTAAATATGCAATTAATATTATTAAATACAACAAATATAATTACATTGCTCGCTACTTAAATACAAACTAACAAACGCAAATATAATACTATTTCGGTAACAAAAGCATAACATATAATTTTTAAAACACAATAAATAATATAAACATTATTTATGTGATAAATAATAAAACAACTATATTTTATTTATGTGTTAATGCATATTAACCAATACATTAAATATTAAATATAATTATACTCTACTTAGATAATATTGCTATCATTTCGAGCATATCTGAATTTATAGGGGAGTCCCCTTTAATTACATTCTTAAATGGCGTAAAAACTATGCCACCGTTTATTATTCCTGCCATAACCTGGGTATTTCCTGTCCGTAAGGCGTTTACGGCTGCATAGCCAAGGCGGCTGGCAAGTATTCGGTCTGCAAAACTGGGTGAACCGCCCCGCTGAATGTGCCCTAATACACATGACCGCACATCAAGTAAAGGGAACCGTTCTTTGATAATTGCATAAAACTCTTTAGCTCCCCCATAATCATCTCCTTCGGCAACTACAATAATATGCACGGTTTTTTTGCGGCGCTCATCACTGTCTATCCTATTGAGTACATCTTCTATATTTGTTACCTGTTCAGGTATCAATATATCTTCTGCACCACAGGCCAGGCCGCTATTGAGTGCAATATATCCGGCATCGCGACCCATTACTTCTATTATAAAAAGCCTGTCGTGAGCCTCCGCAGTATCCCTTATTTTATCAATTGCTTCTACCGCAGTATTCACAGCTGTATCAAAACCAATGGTAAAGTCTGTGCCTGCAAGGTCTTTATCAATGGTACCCGGAATCCCTACTGCCGGTATGGTGTACTTCTCAAAAAAATCCACTGCCCCCCTGAAAGTGCCATCCCCGCCAATTAAAACTAATGCTTCAATTTTATGTTTGTTTAATTGTCCGTAAGCTTTTTCCATTCCCTCCATGGTCATAAAATCATTGCTTCGTGCGGTTTTTAAGATGGTGCCACCACGTTGAATAATATTAGATACATCAGTAGTTTCCATTTTGAATATATCGCCTTCTATCATACCCTGATAGCCACGGCGTATGCCATATATATCTATGCCATGATAGATTCCTGTACGCACTACAGCCCGTATTGCTGCATTCATTCCGGGGCTATCTCCACCTGAAGTGAGTATTCCTATGTTTTTGATGGCGGCCATAAAGCATTTAGTATTAAGCAATGTAATAACCTGAAAAAATTAAAGCAATATACTGATAAGGTTTCATTCAATAATATTGTATTTTCGCTATTACATGAAATTAATACTACAAAAACTATTCCTTCCTTTTGTAATTCTGTTTATTTCTTTTATTGCAATGGGGCAGGAAGGCAGGTCATCACCTGAATGGGAACAAATGTACACAAATGCAAAAAGAGACCTGGACCATGGTAACCTGGAGGATGCTATTGTAACTTACAGGCAAGCTATACAACTTGCTCCCGGCAATATTATTTTATATAAAGGTCTTGGTAAAGCCCTTTACCTAAATGGTAAATTCAAAGAAGCGGAACAAATATTAACACAATTGATCAATGAAACTGTTACAGATGAGGAATTTTACAGATTATTGGCTGCAAGTCAAACTGCACAAAATGAAACAAAATCAGCAACAGTTACATTAAAAAAAGGGCTGGCACGTTTTCCAGGTTCTGGCCTGCTGTATCATGAATTGGGGAAGCAATATAATAATAAACCGGGAGCCGCACTTAACGCATTGCTTGATGGTATTCTTAAAGAACCGGGATACCCGGAAAATTATTATGAAGCAGCCCGTGTTTATCTCAGTTCAGATAAAGTATTTTGGGGATTGCTTTATGGAGAGATTTTCCTATATATGGAGCATGATACTACTGGTGATGATGAGTTAAAAAGGATGTTGTTCAAAGGTTATAAAACAATGTATGGTAATTTGTCGCAAGATGCGTTACCTGAATATGGAAAGGCAGCAAATAAATCGCCTGCAACAACTTTTGAAGATGCGGTAATGCAGGTTTATTCATTGCTTACCCCGGTTATCAGCGATGGCATCACAACTGGAAATCTTACAATGATACGGACCCGCTTCCTGATGGATTGGTTTCCGGCATATGGCGATAAATATCCTTTTTCCCTGTTTTCTTATGAGGACAACCTCGTAAGAAGCGGCCATTTTGACATATGCAACCAATGGATGTTTGGCAAAGCAGAAAATGCGCCTCAATATGAAGCATGGAATAATTTTCATGAAGGCGATGTTGCCCGTTTCCTGAAATGGAAGGCTGCCAATAAACTTCATCCGCTTTCAAACGATTTTTATAATAACAGGAATATGGATGAGTTGTTTAATAAAAAGAACAAAAAATTGTAGGCCCTGTTTAATGAGGTAAGGAATCCTCAATATAAATAATGGTTATAATGCTCTGAAATATTGGATATGTAGTTCTGACCAAAATTCCTGCTATACAAAATAAATATAAAAGTTAAAATGTCGCCGGCATTCGCATATAGGCGGCAAATAAACTATTTTTGTCACTTTCACATTTTTACTTGCCTGTTTATAATCATGATTTTCAATAGCAGATTTATTGTACAGTTTGGCAGGATATGCACACTGGGTATGTTTTTGTTTTGCAGCTATTCACTATCCGCACAGGAAAGCGCTGATAAAATAATAGCCGTGGTTGGACGTAACCGGATAATATTAAAATCTGACCTGGAATTGCAGGCTGCCCAGGCAAGGATGCAGGACCCGAATTTTAATGAACAAAGCAAGTGCCTGATGCTGCAGCAAATGATCCTCCAGAAAATGCTGCTGGAGCAGGCGGAAAGAGACAGCGTGATGGTAACAGAAGAAGATGTGGAAGGCCAGCTTGATAACCGTCTCCGGTATTTTATACAGTTGTATGGCTCAAAAGAAAAACTGGAACAAGCTTCCGGTAAAACTATATACCAGATTAAAGAACAGTACCGGGAAGATATAAAAGAACAAATGATAGCTGAAAAACTACAGGGTACTATACTTGAAAACACCAAGACGACACCTGCGGAAATAGAGGCCTTTTATAAAAAAATACCTGTGGACAGCCTACCCTTTTTCCCGGCTACTATAGAAGTTGGACAAATAGTAATAGACCCTCCTGTAAACCCGGAAATGGATGACCATGCCCATGAAAGACTGGAGGAGATCCGCAAGAAAATAGTAACAGAGGGCAAAAGCTTTGAAACTATGGCTATGATCAACAGTGATGATCCTGGAAGCAGGGACAATGGCGGAAGGTATGATGGCGTTACCCGTAACGGGCCATGGGCCGCGGAATTTGTGGCCGCCACTTTTAAGCTGCAAAACGGAGAAATTTCCCCTATCATTAAAACTAAATTTGGCTATCATATCATTCAAATGATACAACGCAAGGGCGATGAGGCAGATATCAGGCATATTCTCATCAGGCCGGAAGTTACCTCAGGAGATTTCCAGAAATCACTTCATAAACTCGACAGTGTAAGAGAATTATTGGTTTCCGGGAAAATGACATTCCAGGAGGCAGTAGGTAAATTCTCAACCGATGAAGCCGCAAAGCGCACCGGCGGCATGATAGCAGACCCGCAAACAGGCAATACGGTGCTGGACATGACTAAACTCGACGCGGGTATGGTACTCTTAATTGACAGCATGAAGCAGGGAAATTTTTCCGCACCGCATATTTTTATTACTGACCAGCACGAACGCTCCTGCCGTATTGTATTTCTCAGAAGCAGGACCAGCCCTCATAAAGCCAATCTGAAAGAAGATTACGGCAGGATACAGGAAGTGGCGCTTGCCCAGAAAAAACAATTAAAGATCCAGCATTGGGTAGAGACTAAGTTACCTTCTTTTTACCTCAAAATTGCTCCTGAATACCAGAACTGTGAAGTGCTGAAAACCTGGCGCACCAGCAGCGACAGTATTAAGTAATTTCATGGAATTGGGAATTAGTAATTGGTAATTGGGATTGTGCAGCATGACCGGATATTTCAACGTATCCTGAGCCTATTTGTAATTTCATGGAATTGGGGATTAATAATTGGGAATTTGGATTGTGCTGACATAACCGGATATTTCAATTTACCCTGAGCCTATTTGTAATTTGGAAGGCAGATTGGTCAGTCCACCAGAATAGATGCGCTGATGACCATCAATGAAGAAAAATGAAGCTTCCTGTTCTCCATCTGCAGCATCGGCATGGTACCAATGGTCTATTAGTTTTTTGTTGAGTTCCTGTGCATGTTTTTGTTCGCACAGCATGTTTATTTTTTCCCGCAGGCACCTGACTTCAGGGATACGGTCAAGTCCGATTATCCTGCCTATTTCCCCTGGCTTGCATTGCTTGAGTTGCTCGGGATTTTTTATACGTGCAAGCGCCATCATTGAGGTGCAAGGTTTTTGAGGGTTAAGCTCTTTAAGGTCATTAACTCAAGCCCTGAAGAGGCGAAATATGAATAGCGATGGGCAACGCCCATCGGAACAAAACAAACCTTACCGAGCACTGAAGGGGCGAAATATACTAAGGTAATTGCAATTTCATTCATTAGTTTATGACATTGTGTTAAAGCCTCTATCCCTTTACGTTGAAAATAAATATTGCGCTCAAATTCAAGCGGGAGAAGAGATTCAACTCCTTCAGCAGACTTTAATTAATGACGTTACCTCCCGGTATTTACATCCAGATCTGAAATCCCCTAACCAAAACCAAAACGGGAATTCCCGTATTCTTATAGAAAAATAATAAAGCAAATTCTGTTATGAGTAAGTTCATTTTGATAATCTATCTTTGGAAATTCACATAATCATTTCATGGGCAAGTTTCACGATACTATCCAGGATCATCATAAAGCATTTATTGAACAGCAAAAAATGTTCTTTGTAAGCACAGCGCCATTGGGCCCTGAAGGACACATTAATCTATCACCAAAGGGGATGGACAGTTTCAGGGTGCTTTCCCCTGCCCGTGTTGCCTATATGGACATTGTTGGCAGCGGCAATGAAACGTCGGCACATATATTAGAGAATGGCAGAATAACTTTTATGTTTTGTGCTTTTGAAGGGCCACCCAATATTTTGCGGCTGTATGGCAAAGGAAAAACAATATTGCCTTCAGATGTGGAATGGCCGGAATTATCTGCTCATTTTAAACTGCATCTCGCAACCAGGCAAATTATAGTTGCTGAAATTCATAAAGTACAAACTTCGTGCGGCTATAGTGTTCCATTGTATGAGTATATGGAAGAAAGAGTCCATGCAGATAAATGGGCGGAAAACAAGGGTGCCGAAGGCCTTGAAAAGTATAAAATGGAAAAGAATCAAATCTCCATTGATGGGTTGCCAACAGCTCTTTTTCAAATTAAAGGTTGATAATAAGAAAAACCACAAAATAGCTCATCTGTATCAATTCAACCAAACCCCACCACCTGACTTGTTTCTGTAAAAGGAGTCAAAACAGGCATGGTCACCATTTACAACATTACAGACCAGGCATTAAGAGAAGAAAAAATCATAGACAACTTTTCTATTTCAGATTTACCAAATGGCATGTCTTTTATGAAAATATTCAATACAGAGGGCGGGATGATTTATTGGGATAAAATAGTTAAGTATTAAATCCCCGCAATGCCTACTTCCTGTCGCAGGTGAGCCTCCTTTTTCAGGGACTCACCTTCAAATGTGTAAACCTATTTCAGGACAATGCAAATAATCAAATCAGCTAATTATTAAATCAGCTAATCAACATTGAGCCATTAAGCAATTATATTCACACCCCTGCCGCACTAATCTCTTTTACCATGCCATTTTCGATACGTACTACGCGCGCCGGATATTTCTGTATGATCGTATAGTCGTGCGTGGCCATGATAAAAGCAGTCTGGTAGTCGCGGCAGATATTGAAGAGCAGTTGCATGATCTCATCAGTGGTATCCGGGTCTAGGTTTCCGGTAGGCTCATCAGCCAATATCAGCTTAGGATTATTCAGCAAAGCCCTGGCAATGTCCACACGCTGCTGTTCCCCGCCCGACATTTCATAGGTCATTTTATTACCTTTATTTTTCAATCCTACCTTGGAAAGAACATTCTCAATCTTTTCTTTCATCAAAGCCTTATCCTTCCATCCGGTAGCTTTCAAAACAAACTCAAGATTATGGTAAACATCCCGGTCGGTAAGCAGCCTGAAATCCTGAAAAACAATACCCAGATTGCGCCTTAGTAAGGGAATCTTTTGCCAAGTCAGATCTTTAAGATCAAAACCCGCAACATTTCCTTCACCTTCATTGAGATATAGTTCGCCATACAAGGTTTTCAACAAGCTTGATTTACCTGTTCCGGTTTTGCCAATCATATAAATAAATTCACCTTTATCCACTTCAAGGTTCACATTATTAAGAACCAGTGTATTACCCTGGTATATATTGGCTTGTTTCAGTGAAACAATATTATTTGAGTTTGAGTCTGAATCCATCATCAATTCATTTGTAACAAAGATAATCTCAAAAACAGAGTATCGGGCATAATCCTTATAAAAAAATGGCTGTCCGTAATTGGAACAGCCATTCAAGATCAATATTATGTTTTATTAATAAACTACAAGCTTCTGGGTATGTGCCTGGTTACCCGTTATTGTCTGTACCATATAAATACCGGCTACTGATATAGCCTTATGAGGTATTTCAACAGTTACCTGGTTACCAAAAATCTGCTGGCTGGTAGCATAAACCTGTTTACCGGTAATGTCAGTAACAATAATCTTTGCTAAAGTATTATCAGCATCTTTTATTACAACAAAGGCATCACCATTAGTTGGGTTAGGAACAACTTTTACATCCATATTACCTAACTTAACTTCATTTACAATAGCAGGAAATTCGCTGAAATATATCCTGTCCATATAAAAATTATTACTGGTTGTGAAACTGCCACCTGATATGTCAAAGTTGCCTGCGCTATTAATAGATACGCCCGGATGATAACGGAAACGGAATACGGTATAATTGGTTCTTGCCGCAGCAGGAACAGTAATACTCATAGGAGCCCAGTCAGACATTGATGAAGGTGTATAAGCTGAATAAAGGGTACCTTTATTAATCAACCTGTTTTTGATTACTGAATCCAGTTTGTGCCATGTTTTTGCACCGTCGGTAGAATAATGAATTTCCAACACATCGTTTACATCAAAGCTAACGCTGGTGCGCGAAGCTGCCGAATAAAAATAATTAAGGTTGCATTGCTTGCCGGCATAACTTGTAAGATCCATTGGCATACTGAAAAAGTCGTCAAAATCACCCCATGGATTACCTGTAGGTGAAAATCCCCTGCTATCAAAACCGGTATATTCAATAGAACTGTTATCATAATAACCCACATTGGCATATTTCCATTTGAATTCATTATTATAATAGTTGAACATAGGCCATTTTGCGGTATCAATATTATTGAATTCCATCACATAGTCATTCGCAGGTTTACCTGTTGCATCAGCAACAAATACACTCCTGTTAAATGAAGTTGTGGTAGTTCCGGTATTATTGCCTGTAGCGGCAATAGTAATAGGCACCCAACCCGGAGTGGTAAAAGCATTACTAAAACTGCTTAATGCATTATTTCCTAAGGATTTCTGAACAGTTGTTTGGCTTGCAGTAACGGAAGGTAATGTTGCGACGCTGCCAAAAGTCCATGTGATATCTGTTACAGTATCACCCCAGCTTTTATTGATAAAATAAAGACTTGAACCTGGGCATGTAAAATAAGTATTTGTGGAAGAAGAAATGCTGCTTTTTACTGCAAAATCATTAACAGGGGCCAAGTCTTGCATTGGAACATTAACACCGGTAAAGGCAAGGTTAGTGCTATCCCATAAATTACTCCGTCCACCAACGCTATTATTCAATGCAGCCCGCATACGTTGAACCTGGCCTTTTGTAAACATTACTTTACAATCAGCATAATTCATGATGTTCTGTTCATTTGCCGAATCAGGATAATTTGCCAATGAATCACCTCCGTAAATATCATTGTATATTTTAAAATAATTAGCAGAGCAGATAGTATCATATAAACGGCAACCACCCAAATTCCCATCTGTAGGTGGAGTATCATCCACTTCATCATCATCAGTACATGCGCCAGATTTATTTGTTCCGGGGTCATTTGTTTTTCCAAAAGTATGATACAAATTAAAAATATGCCCCATTTCATGATCAATACTGCCACCAGTACCACCCGGCGTATTAGTAGCATCATCAATAAAACTATAATTGGAAATTATCCCGTCCCTAAAAGGATTTGCAGCAGCAGTAGGTGGCATTGTAGCGTAAGCAACTATCATTCCTTTTTTGGGTTGAGCTCCAATACGTTGAATAAACCAGATATTGACATAACTTGAAGGAGGCCATTGATCAAATTTCGCATTGTCATCGCCGCCATAAGTCAGGTAATTAAATCTGTGGGTAATACCCTTTGTAGGTTGGCCCATTGGATCCTTGTTAGCAAGATGAAACCTGAATTTAGCTTTACCTATGTATGGTTTAAAAGCGTTGATAACTGAAGATACATTATTTTGCATAGAATAAAACATATTCATCTCTGCTATCAGATTGTATATCTTATTATCTGGCAAAAGTTCATTGCCGTAATCATGGATAACATGCACTACTACCGGAATGTCATAATAGTCTGTATCACTATGGACAGAGGAGGTTTTTTTCCCGAACTTGCTCACATCTTTTTTATTGATATAGGCGTGGATTTCCTTCTCTAATTGCTGTTCAAATTCAGCGATTTTTGGATTTCCCTGTTTATATTTTTCATACATATCAACAGTAGCGCATGGATTCACAGTTTGCCCAATGCTTTTACCTGTGAATGACAATAGTCCGAACAATAATAAAAATAAGTTTTTTCTCATTTGCGGTTTAAAATTATAAAGTTCCAAAGTTAAAAAAAATATAACAATATTCACAAGGTTTTGACTTGTTTTATTTTATGTTTAGTATGTAGTGAAAAATCCTTGTTGTATATAATGACGAGTATTTAGAAAGAAATCTTGGGTATAAATGAAAATATTTTTTTAGAAACGGCAAATTGATATATCAATAGTCTATCATGTTGTGATTTTTTTGAAATAATAGTGAAATTTGAAGTGTCAGATTATATTAAAAAGCAATTCGCTTTTTAATATAACTGGTATTTCTATCATATAATTATCCAGCTCCAAATTAGCTTCATTTCTTTTCATTTATGCCTGATTTAATTGCATAATTCTTTTTTGAAATAATTGGAATCTTCAAAAATACAAATCCACAATCTCCGTACCTTTGCACCCTTTTATAGAAAACAGGGATTTGCATTGCAGGTTTCAATTTTCTATTTACGATTTACTACTATAAAAAATGAACGAAAAAGAAATTGCCAAACGGCGCACTTTTGCAATTATATCGCACCCCGATGCCGGTAAGACCACCCTTACTGAGAAACTGTTATTATTTGGCGGCGCCATACAGGTGGCGGGCGCAGTGAAAAGCAATAAAATAAAGAAGTTCGCTACGAGCGACTTTATGGAGATAGAACGGCAGAGAGGTATCTCTGTTGCTACTTCCGTAATGAGCTTTGAATATAAGAATACCCTCATAAACCTATTGGATACACCCGGTCACAAGGACTTTGCAGAAGATACTTACCGTACCCTCACTGCGGTGGACAGCGTTATACTTGTTATTGACAGTGTGAATGGAGTCGAGGACCAGACAAGAAAACTGGTGGAAGTGTGCCGTATGCGCGATACTCCCATAATTGTCTTTGTAAATAAACTGGACCGTGATGGTAAATTTCCTTTCGATCTGATGGATGAGATAGAAAAGGAATTAAAAATATCCCTGCATCCGCTTTCATGGCCTATCAATATGGGCAAGGAGTTCAAAGGTGTTTATAATCTTTATGACCACAGCCTGAATTTATTTACCCCAAACCAGAAATCAACCGAAGAAAATACAGTCCCGATCCTTGACCTGAATGATACATTACTGGATGAAAAAGTTGGTGAACGCAATGCCAATCAATTGCGTGAGGATGTGGAATTGCTGCATGGAGTATATGGAGCGCTTGACACGGATAGTTACCTTAAAGGGAAAATAGCACCCGTATTTTTCGGGAGCGCAGTAAATAATTTCGGGGTAAAGGAATTGCTTGATACATTTATCAATATAGCACCAATACCCCAGGGGCGTGATACAGATAAGCGTTATGTTGCGCCAGGTGAAGACAAGTTTACCGGTTTCATTTTTAAGATACATGCCAACCTCGATCCCCGCCACCGCGACCGTATTGCATTTTTAAGGGTGTGTTCAGGAAGATTTGCCCGTAATACCTATTATAAACATGTAAGGCTGGAAAAAGATGTCCGGTTCAGTAATCCATACTCCTTCATGGCCCGCGAAAAGGATATTATTGAGGAAGCTTATCCAGGCGATGTGGTAGGATTGTTCGATACGGGAAATTTTAAGATAGGAGATACGCTCACGGAGGGTGAGCGACTTCAATTTACCGGTATTCCTACTTTCTCGCCGGAAATATTTAAGGAATTGGTGAATAAAGACCCAATGAAAACAAAACAGCTTGAAAAAGGTATCAGGCAGTTGACAGATGAGGGCGTGGCTCAACTCTTTACCCAGCATGGCGGCATCCGGAAAATAATTGGCTGCGTTGGCGATCTGCAGTTTGAAGTGATACAATACCGGCTGTTGCAGGAATATGGCGCATCGTGTTCGTTTGTGCCGCTGGCATTTTACAAAGCTTGCTGGATAACAGGGGATAAAAAAGCCATTGAAGATTTTGCCCGCTTCAAGCAGAATAATATTATGGAAGATAAGGACGGTAATCTGGTTTACCTTGCACAAAGCGAATGGTTCTTAAATACGGAAAGACAGAATAATCCTAAAATAGAGTTTCATTTCACATCGGAGTTTAAGACTGCGATGGCGAAGTAACAGGGATTTGAAGATGGTTGAAAAAGAGGAACTATGGGTAATCATACCTTATTCCCCATGAATTTTTCCATCGTGGCAGAAGTCTCGGAGCTTATCCCTTCCGACTTCAAAACCTTTCTTACCGTTAACCAGAATATCCTGAAATCAAGTGCAAAACTGACATTATTTACATACCACACATCGTATTCAAATTTTTGCTTCCAGCTTAAGGCATTACGGCCATTTACCTGCGCCCAGCCGGTAATTCCAGGTTTTACATCATGCCTTGTTATTTGAATGTCATCATATAATGGCAGGTATTCCACCAATAGCGGGCGGGGACCAATAAGGCTCATATTCCCTGTTAATACATTCAGCATCTGGGGTATTTCGTCCAGCGATGACCTCCTGATAAAACTACCTATTGCTGTTAAGCGCTGAGCGTCTGGTAATAAATTGCCGTTTTTATCTTTCCGGTCATTCATGGTCTTAAACTTAATAACCCTGAATATTTTTCCTTTCCTTCCTGGACGTGGCTGGGTAAAGAACGGCTTGCCTGAATTTGCAATTGCTAACAGTATAACAATAACCATAAATACTGGAGATAATGCAGAAAATATAATCAAAGCAACCACAAAATCTATAAGCGGCTTAAAGAACTTAACATAAATGGAGGAAGAGTTATTTTTTTGCATCATTTTCGTTTCACGATACTACTAATATAATTCAAATATTTCTTCGCCAATACTTCCCTGTCGAAATTTTCTTTTGCGAAATTATAACCACTGAGTCCTTCTCTCTCCAAACGCAATGGGTCATTCAGATATAAACGGATAATCCTGTTATACTCTGAAGTGTTTTCAGGTTCAACGTAAGAACCGGCGCCAGCCGCTTCCACCAATTCCCTTGATACTCCATCTATAGCCATGAGTATCGGCTTTTTGCAGGACATGTAATCAAATGTTTTGTTTGAATACACCGTCTTAAAAGTATCCACTTTCTTCAATACCGATGCTCCCATTTCCGATGCAAGTATATAGCGGAAAACATCGGCCTTGGGCACTGAATCAAGAAATCTCACATTGGTTATCTTCCTGTCTTCAGCAAGCTTTTTCAGTCTGTCCTTTTCCATACCCTGCCCTATCAATAAGAACAAAACATTGGTATCTTTTAAAGCATCCGCGGCATCTAATACCTGCTCCAAATGATTAGCGACTCCATGCGCGCCAACATAAGTAATTACAAAATGGCCATCCAGTTCATGCTCCTTACGAAACCTATCTCTATTGAAATCATTCAATAGTTTTTCAGAAAGACTAAAATCCGCTGCATTAGATATTTGTATGAGCTTGCTTCCAGGTATATTTTTCTTTTCCTTCAAGGCTTTATAAAAGGCAGGTGTTAATACATTGATCATCGTAGCCCTTTTATAAATAAATCCTTCTACCCAAAAAGCCAGATTAATAATCAATTTGTTTGTCAAAACACCAGTATCAATCGCTGACTCCGGCCACAGATCACGCACTTCAAAAACAAATGGAATGCGGCGCATTCTGGAAATCAGGTAGCCGCTAATACCAACAAATAATGGCGGAGAGGTAACAATGACCACATCAAATTTTCCTTTGGCCTTAAACAGCCCTGCATAAAGAGAGGAGAACATATAAGAAAAATACCCCCAAAGCCTGCCTGCAAAATGTTTGTTGTACGCTTCCGAAACATGGCACCGCCATATGGTTACAGCGCCCTGCTGTTTTTTCACAAAATGCTTACCTTTATACTCCGCTATTTTTTCTTTTCCATTATAATGCATCATACCACCGAGCACAGTTACCGTATGCCCCTGCTCCGTCCATACCCTTGTTAACTCATTCCATCGGGAACCTCCCGGGTCATTTTCTTCCAAAAAGTATTGGTGAATAAGAAGTATGTTCATTTGTACAAATTCAAAATTCAAAAGCCAAAATTCAAAAGGTAAATAAATCAAATAAGCATATCTCAGCCTCCCTAAGCTCGCCTGTTAACTATGCTTTGTTTGACTGGCTGCTAACCACTATCAATGTTTTAATAATTTTATTTTCAGCGCTAAAATAACATTCCTGGGTCTTCTCTTTTTGGCCATATAAAGAGGAATACCAGCCATCAGTAACAGTTGGCTTTAAATCAATACCATTATTGTCTGTAGCGCTTACAGAAACTTTACTTACCAAATGTAATGGCAAATGCCAAAACTGGCGCATATTCATTTGCTGCGGCGCATGGAGCATTTCATCCTTTATTTCCCAGACAGGCACTCCTTTTTTCTTGGTGATTGTACGCTTATGAACGATATTCTTTCCGATATACGCAAAAGCAGTTATCGCTCCGCTGAAAATATAGTTCATTGCATCTTCTTTCAGCTGTGCTTCTTTGCATTCCGACCAATAGAACCAAATAAAACGCTTACCTTTCAGCATCTGATCCTTATCATCAAGCATCACGGTATTATGCGATTCCGTACCATCAAAATAACGCAAGGCTTGCTCATCGGTATTGTATTTATAACTACCTGCATCCAATAAAATATTCTCTCCTTTATACCATACATCCATGTGCAGGTCATCCGCTTGTGCGGGCCTGTCTTTATAATTACCGCATTTGATGAATGTCAGCGTTTCCGGCTCCCTGATGATATAATAACCACCATTATTGAAATTATGAAGACCATAAGCAGGCTTCCATTTACCGGTAATTGGTTTATTTATACTATACCATAATGCATCCTCAAATGGCAAATCAAATCCAGCATCCATACCAAGAGCAGATGCAAGCGCATGTAATTGTGGCCTGTAATCGCGATAATGATTGTTGCTCAACTTAAAAAATAATGCACCGTCATTTCTTCCGTAGTTGGGCAGCCAGCCATTTTCTTTAACCATGCAAGTCCTTAAAAATACTACAGATTTTTTAGCCCGGTCATATACCACATCACTGAACCTTTCCCCATTTTTCTCGGAAAGCGTTATTGCCCATGTAAGCAACTGCACTACTACCCTATGATAATTCATGGAGAACTGTAGAAAAGTACCGTCTTCATAAACCTGGTAAGCTATTTCTTCCTCAAACCATGCTTTGCCATTTTTCTTCCAGACATCCGCATTTGGCATTGATGGAAAAAATAAGCCGGTAAGATAAAGCGCAAGAGACTCAGTAATCGCATGATTATTACGTACCGCGATTCTTGAAAAATCAATATTTTTATTTACATGGTCTATGTGCCAGTATATGGCGTACTGCACCTGGTTAAATACCTCGCCAGTAAGGAAACGGGAATTACGATAATAATAGAGGGCAAATGTCCAATTCAGCACCCGTAAAGAAATTTCCTGGCTGCACCGGTAATTTGGACCGCAGTTTACAGGATTACTATTAATCCAGGACAGGATATCCTTAAATACAAACTCCGCGCAGTCTTCATTATAATGATAGTCATAACGGATAATATCATACAGGTATGAAAACCTGGATTTTTCCCAAACATACTTAATATCACCTGCTTCCTTTGAATAGTCAGCTATTTGTGTCCAATGCTTATGAACATCATAGTGGTAACGGGAGTCTGGATTAGTAACCCAATCATAATCTTTTCCAAGGTTAGTAAGGAAACTGTTGAACATTAAGAACTTACCATTCCTAATGTTGTAAAATGTTTCTTTAAGCTCCGGTTGTGGATTACGGGGAAAGGTAAGCGTTTCTTTATCACTGAAGAAAAATTCAACCTTTTGATTTTTCCATTTATCAAGTGTAATATATTGTTTGAAATGCGGAGCCGCAGGAAATTTATGCTTCAATAAACCTGTCCTTTTTAACACTTCGTGGCGGGCACGAAAACTGATGTAACGCCAACCCATGTTGTGAAGAAGGTTTATTATATTACTTAGTTTTCCTGGCATTCCAATCATATCAAAGTGTTACAATAAACTCACAACCTTCATTCGGTTTGCTAATTAACTCAATATTTCCACCAAGAGACTCCACCTGTGTTTTTGTAATGTAAAGCCCTATACCCTTACTATCATATCCGGGATGAAACACCTGGTTAAGTTTAAATACTTTATCGCCATATTTTTTCAAGTCTATTCCGAGTCCATTATCCTTAACAATGATTTGGATTTTTTCGTTTTGCACCCTTGTTGAGATGTATATTTCAGGGGGTATTCCAGGCTTACAATATTTTAAAGCATTGCTGACCAGGTTATACAAAATATTTTCAAGATAAGCTTTAGGATACCTTATTATTTCAATTTTAAGATTCAGATTAATAATAGCTTGTTTTTCAAAAATGTTACCATATAACTGGCTTGAGATAACATTTATCATGTTTATTATATTACAATCATCATAAGCTATTTCTTTATTCAGTTTAATTTCTGAAATTTCCATTAATGTAGACAGACTATTCATTAAAGAAGAACTGCTTTCTTCAATAAAACCAAGTACTTCTTCTTCACTAAAAGCATCGCTCAATAAATTTTCAGAATCCACCTTATCTTTTTTCATAGTCAATAAGATTTCTGAAAACATTTTAATATTTCCGGCAGGCCCTCTTAAATTATGCGCTATAATATGATTCAGTTCTTCCAATTGTGAAATCTTATTTACCAGGCTTGTAATCGTGGCCTCCAGTTGAGTATTTTTCCTTGTTATTTCATTTTCAAGTTCATTTTTCTGGGTGATGTCAACTACCTGGGCTATGAAAAATTTAGGAGTACCGTCATTATTCCATACAAGTGATACCGTAAGTGATACTAAAATTATCTTATTTTTTTTCGAAACGTATCTTTTCTCAATAGTGTAGGTAGTAATTTCTTTATTTTGCAATTGGACAATAAGCGGCCTGTCTATTTCATCATCTTCAGGGTAAGTAATTTCATTGTGTGTTAGCTTTAATAACTCCTCTTTTGAATATCCGGTTAAATCACACAAAACTTTATTTGCATCCAGCCATAAACCTTCAGTATCTATCAATGCCATACCTATACCTGAATGGTCGAATGCGCTTGAAAATGTATCCATACTTGTTTTCAATTCTTCCTGCGCCAATATGAGATCCGTAATTTCCAACCCATAGGCCATAATGAATTCAAGTGAACCATCTTCAAAGAAAACAGGACGCAATAGTCTCAGATGATGCCCTACCTTTCCGTCTTTTGAAATTAACTTTTCTATATATCTTACCTGCTCCCTGCTCTGAACTGCTTTGTCGTATAATGCAAACCTGGTTTCCACAAATGAATATGGCCTGTTGCTATACCTGGCATAATCTTCATCCGTTTTCCCAATCATCCATTTACGCAATTCTTCATTCTTAAAAGCGTTTTGATTTACAAATAAATATCTGTGTTCTGCATCAAAGATGGCTATATCTGCGGGAATATTATTAATTATGCGTTCATAAAACAAACGTTGTTCTTCAAATCTCCTTTCAATATTTTTTTGGTCAGTAATATCTTTGAATTTCCATATTCCTCCTTTATTATTACCGCCAAGCGATAGTGGTATATAGTCCCTGCTGAGTATTCTTCCATCTTCAAGTTCCCATTCTTCATTGAGCACTATTTCTTTTTTATTAAAAATATCTACCGTTCTGTTCAGGAATTTTTCCGGATTTTTATAAGCATATTTCCTTGTCTCAAGGTTTTTTTCCATATCCAGTCCAATCAACTCCCCAAAGTTCCCATCCGTAGCATACATGTCGTAAAACATCTGGTTGACAAAAACGATTTTCCGGTTTTCATCAGTTACGATTATGGCCCTTTGCAGATTATTAATCAACTTTGCTAATAGCTGGGCTGTAGCAGCATATCTTTCTTCCGCAATTTTCCGTTCATTAATATCCGTATGAGTGCCAATAAATCTTAAAGGCTTGCCATCAATTGTTTTGGAAATAATAATTCCTCTGCTTAAAAACCATTTATAAGAACCATCCTTACATAAATATCTCATCTCACTTGAGTAGTATGGTGATTCGCCTGAAACATATTTTTCAAATCTTTTCAGGGATGCATTAAGATCTCCAGGATGAATTTTCGCACTCCATTCTTCCATTGTGGTGATCTCATTCTCACTATATCCAAATATTTCATGCCATTTTTTAGAAAACCTAATGGTATGAGTGCCCAAATTTGTTTCAAAAGCCCCGTCTCCAATCGCATCAAGAATCATTTCCCAATTGTCTTCCATCCTTTCACCTTCATTCCTGACCTGAAGATTCTCCACTACCACAAAGACGTAATTTTTATCCGGGTGACATGTGATTATTCTTATTCCAAACGTTAATGCAGTTCCAATGGCAACCGGTGTATATTCAAAATAGCTATTTTCTCCTGTTAAGAAACTTTGCTCCAAACGATCATCACACCGTGTAATAATATTGCCTTTGAGTACATCAGAAATTTTCTTCCCTAAGTAATTATTTGCTGACCCTAATATCAAAGAATCCTTACGGTCCCATATTTTAGAAATAACATGCTCCCTCGACACCTCCATAACCCGCTCACCCACCTGAAGGAGGGTGTTCACTATTATTGCAATTTCCTCTGAATAATCATTTACCATAATTCCTTTGTTAATCTAAACCAAATAGATCTATTAAATGCTTCACAATACGTGGCGCTGTTTTTCCATCCCATAACTCCGGAATACCGCTTTTTTTCCATTGCCCGGAAAATAATTTTTCAAAAGCGGGTGCTATATTTTTAGGGTCTGTTCCCAATAATTCATTAGTACCTACAGTACAGGTCTCCGGACGCTCCGTACTATCCCTTAAAGTCATACATGGCACTCCCATTACCGTTGCCTCTTCAGTTATTCCGCCTGAATCTGTAATAACCGCTTTCGCATTTTTTACAAGGTAGTTAAATTCAAGATAACCAAGCGGCTCAATAACGTGCAGGTTGCCCGCATCAATACCTGTTGTTTCCAGCATTTTCGCCGTGCGGGGATGAACAGGAAAAATCAGTGGCAATCCGCAGGAAGATCTGACTATTTCTTTTATTAATTCATATAGCTTTTCCTTATTGTCCACATTTGCCGGGCGATGCAAGGTCATAATGATATAATCTTTCTCTTTCAGTTCGTATTTATCCCATATAGCAGGCCTTTGAAAACGTGGCATATTCCTATACAACGTATCTATCATGGTATTGCCTACAAAGAATATTTTATCATCATTAACCCCTGCATTTCGCAGATTGATATTAGCTACTTCAGAGGTTGTAAAGAAATAATCAGTAATCGCATCGGTCACTATCCTGTTAATCTCTTCCGGCATTGTCCAGTCGCCGGAGCGGATACCGCCTTCTACATGGGCCACTTTGATATTGTTCATTTTCTTAGCCGTTATGGAACATGCCATTGTAGAAGTGACATCCCCCACTACAATACAAAGGTCACAGGGCTTTTCCACAAGCAATCGTTCATAACCGATCATTATTTTGGCAGTTTGTTCCGCCTGCGTTCCTGAACCGGCTTCCAGGTTATGATGAGGAGCGGGAATATTGAGCTGGTCAAAAAAATCACCGCTCATTTTTCTATCATAATGCTGCCCGGTATGTACCAGCCTGTAACGGATATCAATTCCTTCATTTCGCCGCATTTCTATCGCTTCGATAATGGGGGCTATCTTAATAAAATTCGGCCTGGCGCCGGCTATAATATCTATGAGCATTTATCAGCTATTCTTTTCGTTAATTAAACATTTACCCATTGCTTTGTTTGCAAACTCTCTATGGCAGCAAAGCTGGCAAGCGTAGTATTTACTATTTCATCAATTGGGATCAATGATTTACCTCCGCCTTTGACCCTTTCCACCAGCAACTTAAATTGGGCAGCATGGCCTTTGTCCAAATTGGTTTTCAGCTTGGAAAAATTCTTAGTTCCAAAACCTTCCGTGACACAGAAGTTATCGGTTATTATGGTGCGTTCCTGCGAATATACTTCTATACGCTCTTTTGAATAAGACTTTGAGCCATTAGCAAAATAATTTATAACCCCTGTGCTGCCATTTTCATACCGCAGCAATATAGAAGCATTGTCCACATTCGCCTGTGGATTTACGCCCATTGCATTCATACAAACAGCCTTTATTTTGCTACCAGTAAGAAAAGTAATAAGGTCCATATAATGGCAAGCCTCGCCTATTATACGTCCACCTCCTGTTTTCATATCATGCACCCATATATTTGCAGGAATGTGGCCTGCATTCATAGTCGCAATAACATTCATAGAAGAATCCCCAACCAGTTGCTTTACTTTTTGCATATGTGGTGAAAAACGCCTGTTAAACCCTACCGTTAATGTTTTACTGCCATTATACGCCTTCAGGATATCATCCAGTTCCTGCCTGTAAAGCGCCAACGGTTTTTCCACGAAAACATGCTTGCCTGCCTGCAAACTTTCCACTACCATATGCGCATGTTCATTATGGCGTGTAGTTATCATTACCAGGTCTATTGCCGGGTCGCTGAGTATGCTCTTATAGTCGGTAGTGCTTTTGCCAATTTTATATTTTTTAGCAAGAGCTGTTCCCGTTAACCCTGCAGCGCTGGCAATGGAATACAATGGGGCGCCAATATTACCAAGCACGGGCAACATGGTCATACTGGTAAAATTACCCGCACCAATAATGCCAATACCTCCATTGCCCGGAGCAAATTTTCCATCATTTATTATTACAGTACCCGAGCCATTGCTTTCCTCAGGGTATTCCAGAATTGACGCAATGGAATCCTTATTACTGATGTTGGAATATATGTTGCCGAAGTCCTTTAAACTTACCCGCTCGGTAATTAATGAAGCTACGTCCAGTTTGCCAGCACTGATTAATTGAAGTACTGCCTTAAAGTTCCGCTGCTCTGTCCACCTGACAAAAGGCAGGGGGTAATCTATACCTGCTTTTTCATAACTATCATCATATCTGCCTGGGCCATAAGAGCAGGATACCCTGAAAGTAAGTTCCTTTTCATAAAAATCAGCCCTGCCTATATTCAACCCCACTACTCCAACCAATATAATGCGCCCTCGTTTGCGGCTCATTTTAGCCGACTGCGAAATAATCTCATCCGTTTTTGCGGACGCGGTAATAATAACGCCATCAGCGCCGGTATTATCTGTATTATCCATTACGAACTTTACCACATCGTTCGCGGCAGGGTTTACCGCAATAATGCCTTTCTTCTTCGCAATTTCTATTTTATTTGTGTCCGGGTCTATGCCGATGACCTTGCAGCCATTGGCAATGAGCAATTCCGCAGTTATCAATCCAATAAGCCCAAGTCCTGTCACCACTATTGTTTCGCCAAGTTGCGGGTCACACAGGCGTATCCCTTGCAACCCAATGGAGCCAATTACCGTAAAAACCGCTTCTTCATCTGAAACATTATCGGGTATATTAGCAATGAGATTTTTAGGTACGCATACATATTCCGCATGGGGACCATTAGATGCTACCCTATCCCCTATCGTAAATCCGTCAACACCTTCACCAATTGCAATTACTTTACCAACATTACAATAACCAAGCGGTAATGGCTGGCCTAATTTATTAAATACTGCCTGCAACGTAGGTTTCAATCCTTCCGTTTTAATTTTACCAAAAACCTGCTTCACCCTATCGGGCTGCTGTCGGGCCTTCTGTATTAAATTCGCTTTACCAAACTCCACCAGCATACGCTCCGTGCCTATAGACACAAGGCTCCGGGTAGTCTGTATCAGTACATAGCCCTTTTTCACTACAGGTGCAGGTACTTCCTCTAAAATGGTTTCGCCGGTTTTAAAAGATTGAATGATTTGTTTCAACTTATAATGGGTTAAAATAAAAGGCTAATAAAAAAATAATTACATATAATTTATTTGTTTATTTTTTCAGAATGCAAAGTTAATTAATATCTGTTATCTAACAGTGAATATTCATGACCTTTTATCAATAGAATTTGAAACGAATTATTCTATCAACAATCCTACAAGCCTGTCCACTTCATTCCTTGTCACCAACTTAGGAAATCGCAACTCAGTATTTAATGCATTTATCACGGCGTCGGCGATGGAAACCTTATCATAAGGTTCAAAAGTAAGGCTTGGTACTATTACATCATATACGTAAGGCAGATTTGAGGCAAGTATCTTCATACCGCTATCAACCGCCTCTATCAATGGCAATCCGAAACTCTCCATTATTGAAGGAAAAATAAGATAAGGGCAACTGAAATACAACTCACGCGGGTCTAAATATACATGATTGATTATGCGGGCGCCCTTTGCATTTAGTTCCTTAACCCTTTTTAAAAGTTGCGGCCCGGTATCATCTATGGTCACATGCAGCTTAGTAATATATCCCTTTTCTAAAAGATATTCCCATGCATCCAGAAGGGTTGGATAATTCTTTTGCCGGGAAGGATTACTGATAAATACAAATTCATCTCTTACCCTTTGACTAAAAGGCGTATGAGCAGCTAAATATTTTCTGTCATCGAAAAAAGGAATTGTCAGGCAATGTTCAGTATCCTTTAACCCTATCCGGGTTAACTCGCTTATCATGTGAGGCGTTTGCAATATATAGTAATCCGTATTTTTATTGTACAGTTTTACTACCAGGTATTTTAAATAAAGCCTGAAAAATTCAGGGTTAAATTTTTGTTTCGGGGCCTCAAGTAATTTCTGGTTGTGGAAATAAGTATAAACAGGAATATTTAGTTTCAAAGGCGGTGGTGTGTTGGCAAAGCAAAAGACCTTTGTGAATTTGTGTTTATTTTCCTTGTAAAATTTAATACGGTCAGTAATCTTATTATTTATCACAACGAAATTCTTGTCAGGAATGGCCGGCTTATCAAAACGAGGGTCGAGCAGAAAAAAGAAATTATTTTTTTTCGGATGTGCAAGTATAATCTCAATAAGGTACTGCAATAGCACAGCACCACCTCCTTTGTTAATAAATAAAGCGTCTATCAGCACCATTGATTAGCGTCTCTCTTTTTTTAATTTTTTAAATTGCAGCTTGATTTTCAAAAACTGCAATAAAGAAGGTGTGGTATAATGTCCCCCTTTTCCCTGGGGTTTTGCATTTAAATAATATTGCTCAAAATTTTCAAAAATGTGTACCATTCCTTGAACTGAAGCATCAAAAAGCCGGGCGTAATTAAATGAAACAGTATCTGACAAAGTCTCCCTGAAAACTATTGGTATTTTTTCCTGCAAAACTATTTCTCCGGTATCTATTTGCTTATCAATTTTATGAATTGTATATCCTGTTTCTGCAGATCCATTGTAAAGTTCCCATATAATACTTTGCGCATTTTGATATTGAGGTAATATTTCATGGTGAATATTCAACATTCCATACCTGGGAATGCTGAATACTTTTTTTGAAATATAGCCATTGCCAAGACTTAAACCAATGTCCGCACCCGTATCCTTAAATATCTTCTGTGTTTCTTCACTATTGGTATATGGTACACTACTGAATGGAATATTATTCAATATGCAAAATTCCCTGGCATTCTCTATGTGGCAATATTTTTTTATCCCTTCATTATACCATCTGCGCATCTTTACCCCATTGATCGCTCCAAATAACCCGATTTTTAATATTTTTTTTATTCTTTTGAGGTATTTGCTTTTACGGTTGGGTATTTGTCCTTCACTCACAACAACCATAACTATTTCTATATCCTTACAATTGAATAACACTGGCAAATGATGCCCGGTAACGCCATCCGCAGAAGTTGTAAGAATGACTACTTTCATTTTAAACTATCGGGAAATAAATTGTTATTAATGCTGGCATTCTTTGCATTGTTAATTAAAAAGTACAGAATATGGTTAATATCCCAACCCAAAACAGTATGGTCTCTCCTTATGCATAATTCCGCATTGCCGAGGGGCTTGTAATGGTTAATGTGGCAACCTCTTTCAGCGGTAGCACATGAACCAAATCCAGCGTCAAAAACAGCTTTTCTGCCTATACTGCTAAAATCAGAAAAACGCCCGAAAGGGAATGCGAAATGTTTTACACCACCGCATCGTTCATTCAGTATGCGGTAGGTTTGTTGTAAATCATCAATAATCTCCGCTTCATTTGTTTTTGCAATATTCATGTGTTTCATGGTATGGCTGCCAATCTCATGCCCCCATTTTTGCAGTTGAGTCACTTCCGCCCAATTTAAAAAATCAACAGGGGCGAAGCGAAGTGTTTCGGTACAATACTTATTTATTGTATCGAAATCTGTTTCCCCTACAATGCCTGGATTGATGAAAAAACAGGCTTTTGCATTATATTCATTCAACACCTCTGCGGCTCTGAGATTATTTTTAAACCCATCGTCAGAGCTGAATGTTATGTATGGCTTATCAATTGTACCAGATAATATCTTATCAACAGCATCACTATAACTGATGAACTGGTGATTTTTACTTAATCGCTTAAGTAAAATGTCAAGCTTTTTTTCTTCGTCTTTAAATATGTGATGAATATAAAGGAATTGTATCCTCGGTTTGTCTAAATATTTCGCATTTGAAATAAAGGATAAGCCGGTAAGTGCAATATCACGCATATACGTTCTAACCGTTTTCTTCTTCAATTGTTCAGCATCCCGGTAATACGTAATAAATCTGCGGTCAGTTAACATCCTTGTTTTTCCGAATATTCAGGTATCAAAATAACATAAATCGGCATCACAAATATATACAAATTGGCGAAGGTTACCTGATAGTTTTATTAAGCCAGGGTTTGTTTTATGATATTTATGTGATAAGAGACATCCCATTTTTTACTTACTGCCTTTGCTTCCTGGGAGATTGAAAGAATTTTCTCTTTCGGACTTTCAAATACATTTATTATCTTCTCTGTTAATTGTGTAACAGAGTTATCTTCAAAAATATATCCGCTCACGTTATCGGTTATTCTCTCAACTGCGGATCCTGCTTTGTCTGAAGCGACAACAATCAATCCGCACGCCATAGCCTCTAAAATGGCGTTTGGAAAAGGATCCAAATGTGATGGGTGAAGAAAAATATGAGATTTGGCATATAGCTCTTTTATATCTTCCAGTTCCTGCCACCCTAATAAAAAAACCTGCTCCTGTAATCCACATTTACGAATAAGTTCTTCAAGCATTTTTTGGTCAGGTCCGGTACCTGCTAAATAATATTTGAAGTCATAACCTTTGTCTTTAATATTCTTTAATGCTTTTATTGCAATATCATATCCCTTATGGGAATTTAAAAGCCTGCCTGAAGAGAACAAGATTTTCTCTTTACTGAAATTTGAAAAATCCGGCGTCGAACTGAAATAATTCAAATCAGTTGCAAATGGAAAATTAATGGTCTTACTACTATTATAGACTAAATTCATTGTTTTCACACCAATTTCTCCTGTAGTAAAATTTTTGTATGAATTTGATAAAATTGTATTTATCAATAGTGATCGGACTGATTTTTTTAAGAAGTTTTTGCTGCCATTAATTTTTATTGTATCTGTAAACAAAACATACTTTTTCCTGAATATAATCAATGTAAGAAATAGCATTATCTTGAAAAAAGTATCCCATCCTGCAATAATGAAAATTGTATTTCTGCTAAAAACCGCAAGCTTTATCAATTGCCAGTCTATACCTAAAAAGTAATCACAGTTCCTGTTTGGAAAAGGATAATTCAGTTTCTCTTTCCAGGGATAATTTTGTAATGATTTATTTGTAAAAAATACCTGTATGTCAATACCTTCCTTATAAATTTTGTGAAATAGATAGTCATTATAGTGTATGGGATGAACAAATACAAATACTAATTTACTCATGTCGTTCAAAATAATATTTTTTATTTATAAAAATTATAGCGCTTTTGGGTTGAGTAAATATTTATCTCAAATAGCCAAATTCAATCATTAGCCAGTTCTTTATAAACCGATAAATAATCACCGGCTATTTTATTACAATCGAAATTATGAATATTTATCCTTCCGAGCGATACAAAATCATTATACATATCTTTATTGCTGATCAGGTCTGAAATGGCTTTCTTTATTTGTTCTGCATTATGTGGGTCAACAAGGTAAGCTGATTTTCCGGCTACTTCTTTCATAGCACCCATGTTACTTGTAATAACCGGTCTCCCTACTGACTGAGCTTCAATAATTGGCATACCAAAACCTTCATAAAATGATGCGAAATAAAGCATATCACATTCTATGTATCTCTTGTAGAGGCCTTCATCAGAGAGCCTTTCAAATAAAGAATAGGATACATTATTATCCTTAAGTTTTTTGGTAAGTTCATCGTCTATTGATGCGACAATATCAAGGTGAACATTCAAACCTTTTACTGATTCAATAAGATTATTAAGATTTTTGTGTTTAGAGGTGCCTATATGAAGAATTCTGGGTATTGTATGGAGCTTTTCTTTTTTGTTGAATATAAAGATAGGTTTTACCGGATCATAAATCACTCTTATTCTGTCTTCCGGGAAATTGAAATATTCTATCAGTTTGACTTTTGTAAATTGTGATACGACTGTGATAATATCAATATATTTTAAAGGATATTTAAACCAAAAAAACTTATAAATAGAATGCTGTATAAAACTTCTTTTTTTCAGTGTTTCATAATGGCCGAGATCATGTATTGTCAATATATTCTTTTTGCCTTTTAATCCGAGCGCCAGAAAATTAACATCCCCCGTAATGTGGTTAATATCGCTTGAATATTTCCCGGCCTTCATTGTGTTTTGGTACCTTGATAAATTCGGATCACAATAAAACTCTTTTATTTCAATTTTATCTTTTAAACATGCTTTCACTGAATTGAAAATTCCTTCTATTGATAATCCTGTAGTCCTTGGTTCTCTATAGAAGTATGTTACTGACAACATAAATTACTTAAATATTTTTGAGTAAAAATATCGTTTCCTGCCGATTATAACTAATGGGCATCTCTAAAAACTACATATTTTTCCTAAACAAATTATATGAGTGATTTTATTTTATGTTTGGGTCCTTTACATTTCTAAAATTTTCAT
>CAISOH010000038.1 GCA_903887005.1 uncultured Bacteroidota bacterium
CTGTCTATTATTGAAACTGCACAAAAATTAGGCATCTCTGCTTACCATTACATCCGCGACCGCGTTACTCAACAATATAATATGACATCATTGGCTGACATCATTATTGGCAGAATTACCCCGACTCTTTAAGCGGTTACCATTTTTAGGAATAATTGATTGAAAATCAATTCGGTAGTGGAAAAAAATATTTTTTTGTAAAAATGTTACATTTTGGCTTGTTGACATAGATTTTTATCGAAGGAGAAGATTGTTTCCATACTACTAATATTCATCATTTCATATAAATATCTTTCCTATGGCCTACATGCCTGATATCTACTATACAAATAACATCATCAATCGAATAGGTGATCCGGTAATCACCAACCCTTATACGCCAGATAGCTTCTTTATTTCCAACGAGTTTTTTACAACCTGCCGGACGGGGTTCTTCAGATAATAACAGCATCTTATGGTATAAAACAGGAATTATTTCTTTAGGCAAATTCCGTAGTTCTTTCGTTGCAACATTACTGATAATGACTTGATATTTTTTCATAGAAGCCCTTCCCGTTTTAACTGATTTCCCAGTTCTTCTATTGATATTTTTTCGTCATTTTTCCGTGCTTCAGCAATGATAACGTCCATAAGGTCTTCCAGATCTGTATCATTGATATTTACAACTTCATCAAGGTCTAATTGCACATAACGTTTATGATGCGTTTCATCTGTTAGAAAACTTACTCCTTTCATTTGGCTTTAGTTTATTATGCAAATTACAACTTTATTCATTTCCAACCATAAACAACGTCTCCCATAAACACTTTAAGAGAAGGCAAACGGTCTTTATAGTACAATAGCACCCTGAACCTTGAAGGGTGTGACACAACGGACGATGATAGCATTCCCAAGCCCGCTCCCATACATTAACTTTTTAACCAATTGCCCTGTCACCCATTCAACTTACCTTTGCACCTCTTATGCATTATGTGTCAGCTGACCGGATCAGCAAATCTTACGGAATAAAACCACTTTTTACCAATATCACTTTTCATATCAGCGAAGGGGATAAGATAGCCCTTATAGCAAGAAATGGCAGCGGCAAGAGCACTTTGCTGAAAATACTGGCGGGTAAAGATACCGTGGATGACGGGACTATATGGATACATAAGGATGTGACGGTAGCGCTGTTTGAACAGGAGCCGCAATTTGCCGAAGAACTTTCTGTGCTGGATAATATCTTTCATTACAGGCACCCGGTTGCTGAGGCGATGCGCAATTATGAGAAGCTGCTCTCTGAAGATTCTAAAGACCATGAAGCGCTTTCTGTAGCGCTCTCCAGGATAGATGAGCTGGGCGCGTGGGATTTTGAGGCGAAAGTGCACCAGATACTTAATAAGCTGAATATCCACAACCTGGACCAGAAGGTGAAAACGCTCTCCGGCGGGCAGCGCAAGCGGGTGGCGCTGGCACAGGTGCTGATAGATATAGGCTTTGAGCATAAGCATGTATTGCTCATCATGGATGAACCTACCAACCACCTTGATGTAACTATGGTAGAGTGGCTGGAAAACTATCTGAACCAGCAAAAAGTGACGTTGCTGATGGTAACCCATGACCGTTATTTCTTAGAGGATGTGTGCGATGAAATATGGGAACTGGACAATGAAATACTGTACACTTATGACGGGGACTACCAAACCTACTTAGAGAAGAAGGCAGCTCGTATAGAAAATACAATCGCCAATATAGATAAGGCCAAAAACCAGTTCCGGAAAGAACTGGAATGGATGCGCAAACAGCCCAAAGCCCGTACTACCAAATCAAAGAGCCGCCAGGACAATTTTTACGAAATACAAACAAAGGCCAAACAAAAGGTGGAAGACCTGCAGGTGGAACTGCAAATGAAAATGAGCAGGCTTGGCGGCAAAATAGCTGAGCTGAAAAAGGTGTATAAAAGCTTTGGTGATAAGGTGATACTGAAAGGCTTCGATTATACATTTAAGAAGGGGGAACGTATAGGCATTATTGGGGAGAATGGCGCAGGAAAAACCACTTTTCTGCATATGCTGCAGGGGATAGAACCGCAGGACAGTGGTAAAATAAACATAGGCGAAACGGTAATCTTCGGTAATTTCTCGCAGCAGGGATTAGAGATAAAAGAAGATATGCGCCTGATAGAATATGTGAAGGACATTGCTGAAAACTTTCCGCTTGCTGATGGCAGCAGCCTGAGCGCATCACAGTTCCTTACCTTGTTTCTTTTTCCACCGGAGCAGCAATACACTTACTTATCAAAACTAAGCGGGGGTGAAAAAAAGCGTTTGCAATTGCTGGCGATACTTTTCCGCAATCCTAACTTTTTGATATTGGATGAACCTACCAACGACCTTGACCTGCCTACCTTGTCGGTACTGGAAAATTTTCTGAGCGACTTCCGGGGTTGTCTTGTTATAGTTTCGCATGACCGGTATTTTATGGACCGGTTAGTGGACCATTTGTTTGTTTTCGAGGGCAATGGGGTAGTGCGCGACTTCCCCGGCAACTATAGTAATTACCGGATAGAACAACGTACAAAAGAGAAGGAAAAGGATGCACCGAAGAAGGCAGAAGTTACAGCACAGGCACCTGTTGTCACTAAATCAGCCATCCCGGAAAAAAAGAAATTTTCTTTTAAGGACAAAAGGGAATATGATCAGCTGGAAAAGGAAATAGCCTCCTTAGAAGCGGAGAAAGAAACCATCACAGCGAAGATGATGGACCAAAACCTTAACTATGATGATATGCAGCGGCTGAGCAATCGCATGGTGCAGATAACCCAGTTGCTGGAGCAAAAGGAAATGAGATGGCTGGAACTGAGTGAGATTGTGGCGTGAAGTCAAAAGTAGATAGTAGATAGTACATAGTCAAAAGTAGAAATTGGGGGCCGAAAGTTCTGTTTGCATTGAAATCACAGCTTTTTTCTAAATGACATTTTTTAGTAATGGTTTTCGATTATTTTGTAGGTTATTCAATAAAAAATAAAAAATGAAAGTAATAAAATTATGCGTGCTTACGGCTATGATGCTGATAGCCGGCCTTACAACTGTAATGGCGCAGAATGGTGATGAGATCATTCAAAAACACATTGATGCAATTGGCGGGTTTGACAATTGGGCAAAGATCAATTCCATGAAACTATCCGGCTCCATGAATGTGCAGGGAATGGATATTTCTATGACGCAGACTGTTGTAAATGAAAAAGGGATGAGGATGGACATAAGTATAATGGGAATGAACTGCTATACCATCATTACTCCAAAAGAAGGCTGGGTATATATGCCAATACAACCGGGTATGGATAAAGTAACTCCAATGTCGGCCGATGATTTAAAAGCATCTCAGGATAAATTGAATGTAAAAAATATACAGCTTGTTGACAAATCTAAAATGGCAAAATCGGAATACATTGGTAAGGATACAGTCAATAGTGTAATATGTTATAAAGTAAAAGTAACCGATAAAGAAGGAAATATTCAAAAAGCTTTTTTTGATACGGCTACCTACTTTATGGTGCGGACAGAATATAATATTGGGAATGCAGAGTCCAATATAAAAGTATTGAATGAAGAACAGGAATTAGGCGTCAATTTCAGTAATTTTCAAAAAATACCGGAAGGTGTTACGATACCTATGACCTGGGGATCGCCACAGGGAGATATTGCTTTTAAGTCTATAGAAATCAACAAAATTTACGAAGAAAGTATTTTCAAACCTGCTGCTGAAGTGAAAAAATAAAGGTGCTATTTCGCATAATCATATTATTGATAATGTAAATTTTTGATTAACTTTGATAGTACATCCCGCCTAAAATGCCGGATTTAATTAAAACTACAAATATGAGTGAAAAAGAACTGAAAGAATTAAAAAGAAAGATACACGAGGAACAAAAAATGGTTAAAAACTCTAAGGAGGCCGCAAAAGAATATTTAATTAAATTAGGAATTCTAACCCCTAAAGGCAATCTTAAAAAAGCGTTTAAGCCTTCTTGAGTATGTATTCCAGAAAATCCGGATTGCTTATTGGATTCCATGGTTGTGATAAAGAAACCTGTGATAAGGTAATTAATGGGAAAACACAATTGGCTCCCAGTCAAAATGAATATGACTGGCTTGGTAATGGTATTTATTTTTGGGAAAATAATGACAGACGGGCTTATCAGTTTTCGCAGGAGTTAATGGCTAACCCAAGACCTGGTAAACCTATAGTTATAAATCCGGCTATAATACGCGCTGTTATTGATTTAGGAAATTGTTTAGATTTATTGGACAGCGAGTACTTAGCACTTGTAAAAGATAGCTATAAGACGCTTGAATTTTCATACAAAGCATTTGGCATTACGATGCCTTCCAATAAAAAAGGAAAAGAGACAAATGATTTATTGCTTAGAAATTTAGACTGTGCCGTTATTGAGAATTTGCATAAAGATATGCTTCCAAATTCCTTTGACTCAGTAAGAGGAGTATTTTGGGAGGGAGATGATTTATACCCAAAAGCCGGGTTTAAAGAGAAAAACCATATTCAAATTTGCATTCGGAATCCCAATTGTATTAAAGGTTATTTTCTTCCTCAAAAACTAAATACTTCGTATAAAAAAGTGTACGACCCGTTTCAATTGTTAGTTTAGGAGTCATTATTTTAATAGCTTAAAAGCGAATTATAGCCAACATTTTTATTTCGGAATTAAGGTCGGGAGACCGGGAAGCATTTAAAAAGCTGGTGGACATCTACCGGCAACAAGTGTTTAATACTGCTATTGGCATGGTTCAGGACCATGGTATGGCGGAGGATATTACACAGGATGTTTTCGTGATAGTATTTAAGTCCATTCTTTCTTTTAATGAGCGTTCTTCCATATCCACCTGGATATACCGTATCACAGTAAATAAATGCCTGGATCATCTGCGGGCAAAAAACAGGCAAAAAAGACAAGGCATTTTCCACCAGTTATTTCATCATGATACCGGGGAGGCGCTGCATGATAAACCCAACTTTGAACATCCGGGCGTGCAACTGGAAAACAAGGAAAAGGCCAGATACCTATTTGAAGCTATAGAAGCCTTGCCGGACAACCAGAAAACAGTATTCGTGCTATCGCATATTGAAGAATTACCACAAAAAGAGATAGCGGAAATCATGAATTTGTCGGTAAAAGCGGTAGAATCTTTATTGCAGCGGGCAAAAAGTAATCTCAGGAAAAAATTAGGTCATATATATGACCGAAGGAAAATCAGTTAATCAACGTCTAAATAAATGTTATGGTAAATAACGCAGATAAAGAACGGTGGATTGAAGAGGTGCTGAACAGTACCAGGGGTATGTCGCGGGCGCAGCCGGGTGACGACTTATTGGAAAAGATCCATTCTAAAATCAATAACTACCGGGAAGCAAAAACGATTCCTTTTCCTGTGAAACAATGGGTGGCTGCCGCTATATTATTGGTGTTGTTAAACGCAGGTTCTGTCGTCTGGTTTACTGCTAACAGCAAGAAAGCAATTAATACTGATAATGTGAACCCATTAGCCTCCGAAATGCAGTTGGAATCAACTTATAATTACTGATTATGAATGAAAACAATGGAACAAGGTTATGGAAATGGGCGGTCATATTACTGATGCTATGCAATATTGGCCTCATTGTTACCCTGTTTTTAAAGCCCAGTATGCACAAAGGCGCAAGAGGAGAAACACCCCGCGATTTCGTTATCCGTAACCTGAAATTTTCCGACGAACAGGTAAAACAATATGACCTGCTGATAAAAGACCACCAGGGCGCAATGCGCAGGCTCAGAGAAGAGGCGAAGGAATACAGGCAGGCACTATTTGCAAATCTGAAAAATGACGAAAATACAGGCATCAACACTGATTCCCTTGCACAGCTTATTGCCAATAATCAAAAACAGATAGAGGTGGTCACTTACCTGCATTTCAGGCAGGTGAAGGCATTATGTACCGGTGCGCAAAAGAAGGAATTTGATGATATTATTGATGATGTAACGAAAATGATGGGCGGACATGGTCATGGCGGCCCTCCTCCGCCTCCGGGTGGGCAGGGCCCACAACCCGACAGAGAAAGGGGTGGAAATCCACCGCCTGATGAAAGAGATGGGCCTCCGCCTCCGCCAGATGGACGATAAAATCCTTATTTTCGTAAAATGAAGCTTCAGAGTTTTAAAGTCTGCTATATTGTATTTCTGGTATTAATTTTAGCACCTGTTTCATCATTTGGCAAAACCATCCCTTTAAATCGTGGATGGATAACTGTAATTATTGATCCTGTGTTTAATGGCGAACCATTGAAAATGGCGGATCAGCTTTATGTAAATGAGCATGGGGATACGATATACATAGATCTGTTCAGGTTTTACATCACTAATATGAGATTATCGTCAGAGAGTACAACTGTTTCAGATACAGTTAGTCACCTTGTTGACGCAGAAGACGAGGCTTCCGCAACCTTCCATATTAATAATGTACCTGCGGGAAGTTACACCTCTTTACAATTCACTGTGGGCGTGGATAGCATTACGAATACCTCGGGCGCTAACGGAGGCGACCTCGACCCTGCAAAAGGTATGTACTGGGTATGGAACAGCGGTTATATAATGGCCAAACTGGAGGGGCATTCCAGGGTGTGTAAAACGCTGCACCATGCCTTTGAGTTTCATATAGGGGGGTATATGCCGCCATTTAATGCGGCGCGTCTGGTAAATGTGAAATTGTCGCATCCTGTAGTAGTGCTGAATGGCTGCAATACTATTGTCAGGCTCAAGGCTGATGTGGCGGCATGGTTTAAAGGGAACCTTGACCTCTCCAAATTAAATAGTGTGGTAATACCGGGCAAAGAGGCCAATATTATTGCAGATAATTATGCGCAGATGTTTTCGGTTGAATAATTGAGTAATTAGTAGATAGTAATTAGTAGATAGTAAATAGTAGATAGTAAATAGTAGATAGTCAAAACCTGAAAGTGAGAATCCGGACTTTAAAATATTTATTACCATTATTGGCGGGTATGTTTATACTTGTCCTCTCTTTAGGGTCTGATAAGAAAGAGGAGGAGGTGCAGTTTGTCAGGCCGAAGGGGTGGCCAAAGCCTGTGTATGATCTGTCTAAAAACAAACCGACTATTAACGGTTTTAAATTAGGCAGGAAGCTGTTTTTTGATCCTATTCTGTCGCGTGATGGCTCTACTTCCTGCGCCAGTTGCCATACCCAGTGGAGCGCGTTTACCCATGTGGACCACGGGCTGAGCCATGGCATAAACGGACTGAAAGGGAAGCGCAACTCACTGACGCTTTTTAATCTTGCCTGGAATAAGTCGTTTATGTGGGATGGCGGTATCAATAATCTCGAAGTGCAGCCGCTTGGGCCCATTACCAATCCGGTGGAAATGGATAATACCCTGGAAAATGTGGTGAAGAAATTAGATACTGCAAAAGGATACCGCGCCCGTTTCTTCCTTGCTTTTGGCGACAGTGGTATTACAGGGCAGCGGGTGCTCAAGGCAATAGCGCAGTTCACGGTGATGTTTGAATCCTTCAACTCGAAGTATGATAAATATGTCCGGGAAGAGCCGGGCGGGGAGATGACA
The DNA here is from genome assembly GCA_903887005.1 of uncultured Bacteroidota bacterium. Taxonomy (GTDB): domain Bacteria; phylum Bacteroidota; class Bacteroidia; order Chitinophagales; family Chitinophagaceae; genus Nemorincola. Next base: position 7,615 of record CAISOH010000038.1, read on the forward strand.
GAACAGGAATTACATGGATTGAAGCTCTTCCGCAAAAACTGTGCATCCTGCCATAAAGAGCCTTTGTTTACCAATTATGCATTTGAGAATGTCGGGTTGGCTGTGGACACTGAATTAAAGGACTATGGCAGGATGGCTATTACCCACGATCCGGATGATTCATTAAAATTCAAAGTGCCCTCTTTGCGAAATGTAGCTATGTCTTATCCCTATCTCCACGATGGGCGGTTCAGGACCATCAGGCAGGTACTCGACCACTATACAGATGGCATTATTCAAAGCCCTACACTTGCCAAAGAATTCAGGAAGCCAATGATCTTAACCGACCAGGATAAAACCGACCTTATTGAATTCCTCAAAACGCTGTCAGACAAGGATTTTCTTTTTGATATACGGTTTCGGGACTGGAGGGATTGAACAAAAATGAAAATACATCAACTCGCTAAATTAAAAATGTAAATTTGGCCGATTATTAATATAAAATGAAGAAAAACTTATTCATAGCATTAGAAGGAATAGATGGGAGTGGCAAAAGCACACAGGTGAAACTGCTTGCTGAGAAACTAATACACTCAGGACATAATGTCTATACCACATGCGAACCTACTGACGGCCCGATTGGCACACTTACGCGGAGCATATTGAAAGGCACTATGAAAGCCGACAACCGGACAATTGCCGGCCTGTTCATGGCAGACAGGCTCGATCACCTGCTGAATGAGGTGAATGGGGTTGTAAAGAAAATCAATGAGGGTTACGCGGTAATAACAGACCGTTATTACTTTTCCTCTTACTCCTATCATGGCACACATATGGATATGGATTGGGTAATTGACATCAATAAAATGAGCACGCAAATTCTGCGCCCTAATGTGAATATTTTTATTGACGTTCCGCCGGAAGTAGCTATGAAAAGGATAACGGCAAACAGGGCCACTACAGAGCTTTATGAGACCCTTGAAAATCTGAAAAAAGTAAAAGAGAAATACCTGGAGGCTTTTGAAAAATTAAAGAAAGAAGAGCATATTTTCATTGTTGATGGCAACCGGCCCGCAGAGGCAATCTCAGGTGATATATGGGCATACATATCCGGGCAAATTTTATCCTGATCAGGTCAGCCAAGACGGCAAAATAAACGAGGAATCTGTCAAATACTATTTCCGTTTTCTATAGATTTCTTTTCAGAAAAATTATTATGTACATTTGATTGTTCATTGTTTTATTGTTAACTTTTTAAAATCACATATGTTTAAAAAATTTATAGTTAAATCCGGCAAAGAAACAAATGCAGCGCCATTATTTACCTCAAAAATAATTGCTCTATGTGCATTATCATTGGTTTCCAGGCAATCAATAGCTCAGCAAGGTTGTGATTTTGGATTTTTGGTAGGTGTGCAGACAACTACTTTAATGAATAAATCAGACCAGGGAGCTGGTGCTCAACTTAAGCTTAAACAAAATATAGGATTTCCTGTCGGAATTGGAATGGGCTATACTTTTAATAAGCATGTAGGCGTGGAAGTAGAAGCTATATATTCTACCCAGGGCCAGAAATATACCGGAACAAGTACTGCATCTCCTGATCCCAATGCCTTTAGCAGCCAGATAGCAGCCCTTGCAAATGCGAATCAACTGGACATGTCAGGGAATTTTACCGCAGACGTGACATTGAGGACTTGTAAGATCCCAATTCTGTTCAGATATACAGGAGATAAGTCAAAAAAGATATTTTTCAGTTCATACATAGGGCCTCAGTTCGATATCTTTAGTAATGCTATTTTCCATATCAATGGATATGAGGCGCCACTAACCAACTACAATGTCCAGTCTGAAAGCCTGTATAATAAAACGACTGTTGATGGTGTGCTTGGTGCAGGCGCGGGATTTAATGTTGCACCGAATTGTGTAATAAATACTACCCTGCGTGTAGATTATGGTTTCCAGGACGTTGAAAATAAAAATTTGTCCTACTCCTATAATGGAGGAGCTACACAGAAATATTATACCTCCGGACGTGGTGTTACCAATAATATGACAGCCGGTGTAATAGTTAGTGTAAGTTATAAGATCGATAAGAAAGCGAAAGAAGCAACAAAATAAGTTCATCACTTTTCATTTTAGACAATAAGCCGGTTCTGAGGATCCGGCTTATTTCTTTTTGTAATTTACAGGCCTTTATACTTCGCAAGGCAATGTCATTGACTTAAGGATTTAAACAGGCTTGTAATTCATATAGTATTTTCTTTTGTATCGAGGATTTCGTTTAAATTTTCTTCCTGGCCTTATTGGTTCAGTGATTTTTGTAATTCTATCATATAATTTCCTTATCGCTTTACCAATGAGGCTTGTTACAAAAAATGACACGACTGCTTTTTTCATTGTTGCAATCGCTTCTATAAAATTTACCTGATGAGTATACTTTACTTTCGTTGGTTTCTTTTTTAGCGCTTCATTAATTGGGCGGACAGCTACAGCAGTAAGATTCATGATAAATATTTTGACATAAAAATCTTGCAGAACTGCCTGCTGCGACTTACCGGAGAAATTCTCTATGCATACTTTATGCTTGAATGTTTTATATGAATCTTCAATAGGCCATCTCATCCCGTATATTTCCTTGGTATCTGCTACGCTAAATATTTCTTCATTTACTAATGAAGTCAGCAATATTTCTGTTTGTCCACCTTCCAGTTCTATCCTCGTTAACCTGCACTTGAGCTTGGTCTCCGTTATTTCCCATTTTGCGGCTTCATCTTTGTCTTTTGCCGGCAATTCCAATGTTATCACATCGCTCTCTTTGCCACTATTATAAAAACTCTCCACAACTTTCCACCAGTTATTCTTCATCCGGAAACAAAACTGAACTCCTCTTTTTTGCAAGTAAAAGAACAAAATATGGGAAGCATAGTAACGGTCAAATACCAGCAGGTCATTTTTATTCAGTTGCAAATCGGGAAGACATTTCCATAACATAGCGCCTTCTGACTCGCTAACGCTTTCTAAAGCCCCTTTAAGGGTTATGTGGTTTATCGTGTCATATACCGTCAGCATTCTGGCCATGCAGATGTCCTTCCCATCTTTTGTTGTTTTCCAAATCCCATATTTATCTTTGATCTGCGGGCTATTAGGCAATTCTGCCGTACTTCCATCTATACCTATGATCCTGAAGCCACGCCAGGTAATGGCTACATCGAATTTATAAAACTCTTCTACAACTATGTCGCTCAACGCTCTGAATACAGTGGGTTTCAACTTTTTTCTAGCCTTGCAGAAAGCAGATTTGCCTATCTCTGGTATACTGCCGCCGTCAAGTTCAATGGCATCTTTGAACAAAGAAATCTCACGCTGTATTCCTTTCTGCAGGTTAGTCATAAGAAAGCACAATAAAACTTTAAAAGTAAAGAATCTATTTCTGCTAAAAGCTTTATCACCATACTTATACTCCTTAATGAATGGTTGATCATCCATTTTCAAATTTAGCCTATCAATGATCTGCTCTAAAACACCGTCCGATTGAGTTACAACTTTACCTGGAATTTTTATGATACACTTTATAAAAATACAAAATATATATAATATATCATAATGTTTTAATGTTAAACATATGCAAATTATATAGTAATCAAAACAGAAAATCCTTAAGTCAATGACATTGCCGTGAGAAGTATAATTCCAACAGAAATCTTATGGCACCGGGTCATAACCATGCCTGCCCCAAGGGTTGCAGGAAAGAAAACGTTTAAAGGCCATCCAGCCACCTTTGAAAGGACCATATTTCCGGATGGCTTCCAGTCCATAAGCGCTGCAGGTGGGTGTAAACCTGCAATTAGCTCCGAGAAATGGAGAGATTGTCCCCTGGTAGAAGCGGATGATGCCAATAAATAATATGGAGAGAATCTTTTTCATGTTTAATACCCGATACTAAAAATTAAATGGACAAACTGCCAACTGCTAACTGCTAACTGTCAACCGTTCAATTCCTTTTACCACTGCTGCCCTTACTGTTTCGTATTCCGGCATTTTCATATCCGTAAAGATAAGGAATAAATGCAGTTGCTGGCCTTCTCGTACGTAAGGATAAATCATATGTTTATTTAAACGCCATGATTCTACCATCAGCCGGCGGATGCGGTGACGGTGTACGGAGCTTCGGAACTTCTTTTTGGGAACTGAAAACCCAATCTGAACAGGGGAGACAGCCTCCCCTGTCCGGGGAACGAGTGTATATATGAACCTTAAAGGAAAAACAGAAAACGCTTTCCCTGTATGGAAAAGCGTATCAATATGCTGCTCTCGCTTGAGCCGCTCATATACCTTGAAAGTATAACGAATGGCAAATAGTTTTAAAAGTTTATTTCAAACGACGCTCGTCTGATACGGTCAGTTTATGACGTCCTTTAGTCCGGCGGGAAGCCAATACTTTACGGCCATTAGCTGATTCCATACGCTTACGGAATCCATGAACTGTCTTGCGGCTGCGGCGGTGCGGTTGATATGTGCGTTTCATACTATAATAATTTTACCCTTTTTCAAGGGAGTGCAAAGGTAAGGAGAAAAAAGTAAAAATAAAAAAGTAAAAATAAAAAAGTTGAAGAATGACGTCATATTTAATATCATACAATGTAATTAACGCTAAGAATTATTAAACCCGACCGTGTGCCACCTTTAGTCTTGTGCTGGCGCAAGGCTTGATATTATTATAGCAAATTCTAAAAACAAGGTATAACTCCTGAAGCTAATGCCATTGGGTTAAAGGATTAACCAGCTTTGGTGGGGGCATTGAGCAATTGAGCAATGAAGCCATTGAGCCATTAAACATTAAAATTCCGGCTGATCTTTCATCAATATCAGGTAATTGGAAAAAAGCTGCACATTTTTGTTTTCTACCACGGAGGAAGGGATAAGGGAATATTTGCAGGATTTATTGAAGTTTTGTATGAAAATATTATACAGCAATACGGTATCATAACTGTAGGTGGCAGGCGCCCTGAAATCGCTATGCTGGTATTGGGGTTGTAATTGCCAGTCGTAGCAGTTTTTGCAAACCATAGTTATGTTTGCAAGGTTGTTTGTGAAGTCCGGGGTATTTTTCAATTTGTAACATAGTGTACCACGTTTTTTATTAGACATATCCGCATGATTGAGCCCGCTGAATAAAATGAACTTTCTGAGCCCGTATATTTCAAAGTCTTTCATCATGTTCTTATACATGGTCTCGTTCCGCTGCTCATACTTTTTGAACGTATTTTCATTGAACATTATTTTTTCAACCTCTTCAAATGCAGCGCCATAATATTTCAAGTACACATCCCTGTTGATTTTCATGTCATTCCTGATGCTGTCGTATATTGCATTGAACATAGAGCCGGGATGCTCTTTATCATTTATATCCGCGTTTACATCGGATATTGTTACTGTATCTATATAAAACAGGAATTCCCGTATTTTCCAAGGCTTGTCTTTTTCAGGCGGCATCAGTATTTTTAAAACTTTCAGGAAGTCCATCCGCTCAAAATCCATTCCATGTATCCTGATCCTGCGTTCAAGGGTGTTGTTGTATGCATACAGTTTTTTCCAGAATTCGCGGTTGGGCTGCTTCTGAGCATATGCAAGCGCGGGATCAGTAAATAAAGTCGTGTCGCCGGTTTGTAAGTATCTGTTGTAAAGCCATTCAGCGCTATAGCCTATTTCCATAAAAACGTCGGATATACCATATTTCCTGTTCAGATATTGAATCAGTGCCAGCTTTATCTCCGACATACCATACACACCATGCAGCTCCCCAACGAAAAAGACATCGTACTTGCTGAAGTCAATATCCGTATTCAGTTCCAAATTATTCTTTGCATCAGCTTTAAAGCAACCTGTCTCCTGCGCGTGGCAAAGAGAGGAGAAAAGAAAAAAGAAAAGAAATGGGCTGAACCGTTTTATCATTGCAATGTGAAAATAATACAATGGCAGCAAAAAATTATGGAAGGTATAAAAACAATCCCCACAAGAATGAGTGGGGATTGAAATGTGTGGACTTATATTATTTTAGCTTTCGACAACTTCAGTAACAACTTTCTTGCCGGATATTTTCTTAATCCATGCTTTGAAACGGAAACTGAGCAGGCACATTACAGGCACTGCTATAAGGGTAAGCAGTGTTGCAAAGCTGAGTCCGTATATCATAGTCCAGGCAAGGGATGACCAGAATGCAGCGCTATCGCCGCCAAAGAATATGTGGGGATTCAAATCTGTCAATAAAGTGCCAAAATCTATATTCAGGCCAACAGCAAGCGGTATCAACCCTAAGCAGGCTGCTGTAGCTGTAAGCAATACAGGTGTCATACGGGTTCGTCCTGCTTCAATAATAGCATCGTATGGCGTCATGCCCTCCTCCAGCATAAGGTCCATGAACTCTACCAGCAGAATACCATTCCTCACTACAATACCTGCCAGCGCCACGATACCGATTCCACTCATTACCAGGCTGAACGTATTGCCGAAAGCGGCATAACCCAACATTACCCCGGTAATACTAAACAATACCTCACTCATTATGATCAGTGTGCGGCTCAATGAATTGAATTGCAAAACAAGTATCATAAAAATCAGCCCGATAGCAATTAGCATCGCATTGCCGAGGAAGGACATTGTTTCTGCCTGGTCTTCTTTCTGGCCACCCATCTTTATGTTTATTAATGCGGGCGCCTGGAAATTATCAATCTCCTGTTGCACGGCGGCTACCACTTTATTCGGTTCAAACCCGGATAAGACATTTGAAGAAAGGGTGATGATACGCTTTTGGTTTTTGCGTTTTACACCGCCGTAAGTGGCGCCATAGTGCACGTCAGCAAACGAGCTTACCGGCACAGTGCGTATAATGCCGCCCATGCCCATATCCCTGTAAACTATGGGCATATTCCTTATTGCATCCACGTCGCTTCGCTTCGCTGCAATAAGCCGAAGGTTAATCGGGTAGTCATCATTCGCGTCTCTGAAACGGGAGATTTCCTTACCAAAGATGGCAGTACGGAGATTCATGGCCACGGTATAAGTAGTAATGCTCTCATTATTCATACGCTCGCGGTCGAGGTCAAAAACAATTTCAGGTTTATTGGCGTCAAAGTCGCTACGCAGCTTTTCTACGCCTGCAATTTGTTTGGAAGAAAGGTAATGTTTCAGTCTTTCCGCGGTACTTACAAGCGTATCAAGGTTATCGCCGATCATTTCTACTACAATAGGTTTGGGTAACGGTGGCCCGCCCGCCTCTTTGTCCACCGTAACTTCTGCACCGGGATAGGTCTTTACCGTTTCACGGATCTGCTCTAATAACTTTGTAGTGGATTGTCCGTGCCGTTCAGCAAACTCCACATAGGCAACGGTAATCTTTCCCTTGTTCGGGAAATCACCTATTTCACCGCTATTAGGGTCCACCGCGCCAACAGTTACATTAGCTATAACAGATTTTACGACAGGGTTTCTTTTTCCTGTTTTAGGGTCAGTCAGCAAATCATTTACCTTATTTTCCAGTTTATGTAATACTTCATTCGTATAAGCCTGATCTGTTCCTACCGGAAGATGCAGATATACATAGGTGAAGTTAGGTTCCGCAGAAGGGAAGAATACAAAAGGAGGTTTACGGAGACCATATAAATATACTGATAAAGGCAATAAAGCAATAGTTACGAACATGACAAGTCCCGGTCTTCTGAGGGCGGCTTTCAGCACTCTTGTGTACCATTCCCTGAAAGCAGGCCATATTTTATCCTGGAAAGTGTGTATCCATTTTGAGAATATAAACTTTTCAAGAAGAATAAACAGATAAATGAAAATTATAAAGTTTGCTATGCCGTAAGAATGTGCTATGTAAAATATTGCGGCAATCGCCAGGAAGATAACAGAAAGTATTTTATCGCGCTTAGTAAACCGGATTTTTGCAGTTGGATCATGATTTTCCGGCTTCATAAAGGTTACCGCGAATACCGGGTTGATAATATAAGCCACCAGCAATGACGCCACCAATGTAATGATCAATGTAACGGGCAGGTAAAACATGAAACTGCCTATGACGCCTTTCCAGAAAGCAAGCGGGATGAAAGGCATAAGAGTAGTGGCTGTACCTGACAGTACCGGCAGGAACACCTCTCCCGTTGCCAGCTTGGCGGCCCGCTTTATATCCATCTTGCCATTATCATAAATACGGTGGGTATTCTCTATTACTACAATAGCGTCATCCACCACTATACCCAGTGCAAGCAAGAAGGAGAATAGCACGATCATGTTTAATGTAAAGCCGAAAGCCGGCATCACAAGGAAAGCTATTGCGCAGGACAATGGCACGGACATGGCTACAAACAAAGCGTTCGTTACACCCATAAAGAACATGAGGATAATAGTAACCAGCAGGAATCCTATGATGATTGTATTTATAAGATCATGCAGGGTATTTCTTGTTGACTGGGACTGGTCGCCTGTGGACACAATTGTAAGTTCTTTAGGCAGTTCATCCTTCAGCTGCATGTTTTTTATGAGCGCCTGTATCTTATCAGACGCTTCGATAAGGTTGGCGCCCTTAGCCTTAATTACATTCAGCGTTATCACATTTTTATTATCCAGCCGCGCAAAGCTCTTCTGCTCCGCGAAACTATCCACTACATTTGCGATGTCTTTCAGGTATATGCTGTTCCCTCTCTGGCTTTTGATAATTATATTACCTATCTGGGCAGCATTTTTAAATTCATGGCGTATGCTCATTACCCGCTTCTGGTTGTTCATAGAAACCTCTCCGGCAGTAGCAGATACGTTTTCAGAAGCAATGGTACGGTCAATATCATCGAAGGTGAGGCCTGCAGCCTGCATTTTATACATGTCCACATTGATCTGTATCTCCCGATCCAGCGCCCCAACGCGGTCCACCCTTTTAATTTCCTTCATCGCCTCAATATTGTCTTTCACTTTATCGGCATACCTCTTCAGTCGGTTGAGGTCATAATTCCCGGAAATATTTACAAAGAGGATAGGCAATTCGGACAAGTCAATGTCTTTCACTTCGGGCTGGAACGGAAGGTTCTTTGGCAAATCCTGTTTCGCCTTATCCACCGCGTCTTTTACATCCTGTTTGGCTTTGTCAACTTTTACATCTGTGTTAAACTCAACGATAACTACCGAATAGTCCTGGAAAGAATTACTGGTTACTTTTTTTACCCCTGTAAGATTCTTCACCTGTTTTTCAATAGGCTTGGTAACGAGGTTTTCCATGTTCTCAGGAGAAGTGCCGGGGTAAGGTGTCTGCACAATTATCTGGGGGATCTTGATCTCCGGGAATTTCTCCTTAGGCAGGTTTATGTATGCCATTAACCCGGTAAGCGTAATCAGAATGGTAATGATATATACCGCGGTACGGTTATCAATTGACCAACTCGATGGTTTAAACTCTTTGAATACATCCTTCATCTGAAATATTATTGAAGCAATAATTATTTTGAATAAACTTATTGAATATTGACCGGCTGCCCGTCTTCCATAGCCTCGTAACCTGCTGTGATAACTTTATCACCGGCATTGAGGCCGGATAAAATTTCCAATTGCCCGTTTGAATTACGCCCGTTAGTTACCAGCACAGATTTGGCCTGATTGCCATCAACAATATAAAGCATGGAACCACCCGATGTTTTTTGGATCACGGAAACCGGCACTACTAAGGCATGAGTATTCTCATAGTTAGCTATCTTCATGATGCAAGACATATTCGGATGGATAAGCTTGTTATTTATAAGACGCACCTGCACCATAAATGCTCGTGATGCAGGGTCAACTGCCTGCGCCACATAACTCAGCGTGGTATTTATTGTATCGTTTACATCCTGAAGGATCAATGAAACAGGGTCTCCCTTCTTCACCTTGCCGAGGTAGTTTTCTCCAAGGTTAGCTTCAGCTTTCAGTTTGTCGTAGCTGACAACGCGTATTCCGCTCAGGCCCGGGGCGGCAGCTTCACCTACCTTCAGGTTCACAGCGTCCACAATGCCGTTGATAGGGGATACTACCCTATACATATCCCTTTGCGCTTTCATTGCTTCAATCTGCTTCTGAATACCTTCGTATTGCGCCTTTGCACTCATCAGTTGCACCTCTGTGCCTATATTCTGCGCCCATAGCGACTGCTGTTTTTCATAAACAGATTTTAGCAAGGTCAGTTGCGGGCTCATGGCTTCTATCTGCTGGTCAACCACTGAAGCATCAAGCAAAGCAAGCACCTGCCCCTGGCTCACTTTCTGTCCCGGCTGGACGAGGATACTTTTTATAGTACCCGGGGCCTTTGGAGCCGCCAGCACATTTTCATCTCCTGTTATCTGCGAATGCACCTCTATATATGCATTGAAGTGTGTCGGCTGTATTACAAGCACGGACACTGGCGCCACCTTTGCAGCATCCTTTTTGCCTGACTCAAGCTCTTTTATTTTGAGGTCAAGGTCAGAGCGCTGTTTTTTAAGTGACGCAAGCAATGCAGCCTTATCCTGATTGCGGCCACCGCATGATACAAAGAAGATAGCAGGTATCAGTAAAAAAATTAAACGTTTCATTTATTGTGTTTTATAAAGTCAAAATTCAAAAGTCAAAATTCAAAAAGTAAGAAGACTAAATTCAAAAGTTGAAAGCTATGCGTGTTATAGTTTTTTAGACCTTTTCAACTGTCTTTTTCTGATATTTATTGCTTACGAAACAATCCCAATTCCATTATTTCAATAGTCCAAGCGCCTTTTTCAGGTCAGCCTCTGCATTAATAATATCCAGCAGCGAGCTGAAATAATTTGTTTGCGCCCGTAACTGGTCTGTTTGAGCGGTAGTTACTTCGAGGTTGCTGCCTACACCTGCTTTATACTTTTTCCTGGCGAGCTCCAGCACATCATTTGCTACTTCCAGGTTCCTTCTTTGATTTTGCACCTGGAGGATAGCATTTTTCAAAGTAGTACGTGATACAGAAGCCTGAAAATCCAATGTTTGTTTTATATTCTCCATATTGTTCCTTGCTTTTTCAATATTGAGTTTTGCTTCTGTTACCTGGTTTTCCCGCAGGAAGCCATTGAATATCGGAACATTGAGTTGCAGGCCCAGTGTAGAATTGCCCCAATATCTGTTGAACATAGTCATATCATTGAATTTGTTGGAACCATAGTTTGTGCCATAAGCCCAGAAACCGGCAATGGTAGGCAATGCCGCAAGCTTGTACCTGCGGAGATTAAATTCATTGAGTTTAATGGCGGTAACCATTAAATTATATTCGGGGACCCGCTCATAATTTTTACCTTCCGCCAGCAGGGTTAAGGCCTCTTGCTTACGCTGGTCCACAATAGTATCTGTGAGTACAACCGGGGTATTGATGTCCATCCCTATCTGGTATTTCAGCATTTGCTCGGAAACCGACAAAAGGTTACCGATACGAATGCTGTCGGTAGCGAGGTTGTTCACCTGTACACTGGTACGTTCCACATCTATCTTTTCCGCGAAACCTGTCTGCTGTGTTACTATAATATCATGTTCCAGGCTTCTTGCAAAAGAAAGGGAAGCCTTAATAATATCGTACTGGCGATATGCGATCACGAGAGAATTGTACGCCTTATATACATTGTAACGAATTGTTTCTTCCGTAACCTTTCCATTCTGGCGGGCAAATTCCATAACTGTTTTGCGCGCCTGCAAAGCAATGAGAACGCTGCCATCAAAAATCAATTGTGAAGTGGTAATGCCCGCAGAAGCCGCATAAGGCACCGTAAACGAAATAGGAACAATATAACCCTTTGGAATTCCGGGCTGAAAGGCGCTGGCATCAACAAATGAACTTTGAGGAATGTAAAAATCGTCAAATTCCATTTTCCCGTTTATCCGCGGATAGGATGCAGAAAGCGTTTCATTGTTCTGCGCCTGCTGGATCAGCACATCGAGCTGTGAATTTTTAATGGTGTAATTATGCTTCATGGCATAGTCCATACAAGCCTCAAGGCTCAGAGGTATGACGTTCTGCGCCTTTGACGCGGACGCGGTAAGCAGTATGCTTATTAAGGTGAAATAAAATCTATTCATATCCTGGATGCTTGCTTTAAATATTTTTCTTTGTACTTATGATACAGTTTTTCTCCTTTAGGGGTCATTATGCCATAAAGGAAGTGTTCTCCTATTTCCAGCGCCACTGATATAAGACTGTTGCGGTCGTTTACCAGCAAATTGGGCTGCAAGATAAGTAAGGATGTTTCCAAACGGTAACGCGCCATCAGGTCGGCATTAATATCCTCCCGGTATAATCCTTCCTTTATGCCCCACTGTATGTTCTCACGTATCATTACCACGTCTTTGTCCATAAGCGTGTCGCGGAAAGTCTTATAGGCTTCCGGGAAAAAACGCTGCAGTTCAAACATGGCCATGGGGTTTATCCTCCTGTTCATGCTATCGAAATATGCCTGCATTCGCACCATAGCCTCTATTGCATTTTCGGCGCCCTCCAGCATGGAGCAGCAGTTTTCCGTCATATGGTTTTTATACCAGATAACAGATTCGTTTACCACTTCCTGCTTATTGGCAAAATGCTGGTAAAGCGTTTTTTTTGAAATACCCGCCCTTCTCGCTATATCGTCCATAGTAATTGTTTTAAAGCCGTACTGGCCAAACAATTCTGCGGATGCACCAAGTATCTTTTGTAATGGTTCCATAATTCCGGGCGCAAAACTACGGAAACATTTTTCATAAAAATAGTTTCCGCAGTATTTTTATTTTCTATTGCACCATTCAAAAAAAATATTTTAACTTTATTTTATCGTTAATGACCTACATTCAAACCTTATGTGGGGCAACATTATACCGAAATAAAACTAACCGATATTGCCAATAGCTATACCTGCTGTATATAAGACCGGAAAGCGACAAATGAGGTAATACGGTTTGTAATTGAAAAATGAAGGTGATTTATCAGTTAATAATTGTAACCTTTTTCACAATAGTGCCCAAGCCATTTCCCTGTACTATCAGATAATAACTCCTAACGGGCAGATGCATATCTGATACGTCCATTTTTACTACCTGCTCACCTGCTGATACATGTGCTGATAAGGTCTTTACAACTATACCTAAAACATTACAAAATTTGATTTGAACAGTTTCGTCGGCACCCGAAGTTATTGCGATTCTGAATTGGCCGGTTGATGGATTGGGATATACTTTTACAGAAGGCTTTGTGATTGCAGGATTGCCCGCACCCAGTTTAGGTTCTATCCAGTTTACAGCAGTATTCAGGATATTATCCACGCCATTGCAAACCGTGGACTGTGTGAACCAAACACTGGAATCAACAGGGAAACTGGTATGTGTTAAATAATGAGTAGCATCTGAAGCCTGGTAAAAATTGCCTCCCTGTCTTGACGCATAATATTTGGGATAAGTTATTGTTATAGGCACGTAACCTCCAAAAGCGCCTGTAGTGCTTTTGCCAAATGTTTTTACATCAGGATCATGCTTAAATAATACTGAGAGAACATCTCCTGCGCTAAAAGCCCCGGGGCCGGATAAAACAGCGATCTTTTTATGGGGAAACCCTGAGATCGTATCCGTGAAATCGTACCAGGAAACAGGATTATTATACATCAACAACCTGTTTGCGGGATTCAGACGGTCTCCTGCCCCTAACCAGGAAATATTACCTGTTCCTCCGTTCAGGTACATAAATGCTTTTTGATAAGCGCCGAAAACTCCACCATAGTTAGTCCGGATATCCAATATCAATCCATCCACAAGGCTATCTTCCATGAGTACTTTAACTGCGTTATACAAACTGTCTCCTGAATTGTCTGAACAATCGATCATAGATATGTAACCCACTCTTGTACCTGTAATCACACCGGAGCAAATAATCCTGTTATTTACATAGTAGTCATTATAAGTTAGTTTATGCACTCCCGCTACAGGCATTTCTTCGGTGCAAAAGTCCTGGTAATGCTTACCAACCATCAATGAAGTTGGAAAGTTAACAAGAGTACCATCGCACTTTTTAATGTTAATAGTGTCAAATAAATACCAGTTCTCTCCTGCGGCCTGTATGCGCCTATGATAAGTCGCGACATCAGTAGAACCTATTCCAACTCCATTCGGTAGCTGGTACTGTAATAAAGTTTGAATAAGCCTAGTCCACGGGATACCGTTGTAGCCAAGGATAATATCTCCGGGTTGCAGGCCAAATGGATGGCTCGGGTCAACATTATATACCATAGCAGCGGTATCATTGACAGTAGTAATGCAAGCTCCAAAAAGCCCCGATTCTCCCCTGAATACAGGAAGGCCTGGGTATATGGCGGCCCCATAACTTACAGAAACATCATAAAAGCTGGAATGGCCATCATTAATATAGCTCATAAGCTTCCCAATAATCCCTGCAAATCGTCCCCTGCTTACTCCACCGCTGATCTCTGCCCGCATTGCGTTTACAATAGAATCCCAATTGTAAGCAGGTAACCCTGCAAAACCCGCATAAAAAGAATCCATCTGCATCCAGAAGTCATTAAATAAATTCAGCTTTGCGGTATCCGCCAGGCCGGCACCCCATGTGGAATCTATCCGGTGCACCCACTTCGCCGTATCGAATACAATCCCCGTACCGGCTGTGGTTTTTCCGGCACTGCCTTTATATGCAGAGGCGTCTATATACCTTGCTTTACTCAGCATCAGCAGATGCTCTTTGAATGGAAGGATATCATTATTACTGTTGATAAGCGGCTGGGCATATATAGCAAGATGGCCCGCAAGGAGGTAAATAAGAAATAATATTCTTTTCACGAAAGGACATTTATCTTAAGGGCACCTCTAAAAAC
>CAISOH010000039.1 GCA_903887005.1 uncultured Bacteroidota bacterium
CGTAGTGCAACTTAAACCCGTTGTAGGTGTCCAGCTGTATGTCAATGGTAATATGTCCGTAGCGCCGCCCCATATTTTTACAGTTGCGCCATAACATATCGCTGTATCATGCGCCTGGTGAGTTATCATGTTCGAAGGTACTAACCTCGCATACAAAGTATCCGTACAGCCATAGCCATAATAAGGACTTAGTATTACCGCATAGGTCGTCGTTACCGTGGGTACCGTGATAGTAACCGTTTGCGTGGTACCATACGATTTGGTAAATGAAAGAGAGTCCGTCCAGGTATAACTGGAATATCCCGGCGGGGCGGTGAGCGTTGCTGACCCCCCCGAACAGCCTACGGTTTGAATTTTAAAGATACCGCAGTTCATATCTACATAACAATAGCCCCAGTGCCCTGTCGGGGTACAACCACCGACCAAAAATTTTACAATAACAGTTTTACCACCCATTCCTGTCAGGTTAAGGCTTCCCGCTGTCCAGGGCTTATACCATACCTGGTAACCAACCGAAGAAAGTGTAAAACCGGGTAATGATCCTGAAGATACAAAAGTATATGAATTACAAGGTATTGTACCACCGGTGGCAGAATCCGTAACACTTACTTCAAATCTTGGCTGCTGACTGGGAGAGTGGCCGGGATTCTGAAAAACAATAGCATAGCGGTAAATAAGTGAATATGCCGTACCCGCACCTGTTGGTACATGTACATGATAATCCGCCCCATCCGCGTTTTGATTGGTTGTATCCTTACTCAGTTTAAGAGAATATAAACCATCTCCAACAAGCGAGAATCCACCATAAGGGTCGGTACCGCTCAGGCCGCTGGTAATTGTATGCAGGGTAGGAGCCGGCAAACATGATAACATAGCCCAGCTGGTACCCATATTCTTCCCTCTCCAGTAATTCCAGTAGGAAGTAGTTCCTGTCTCAAAATCGAGATTAGGTTCACAGTAAGACTGGGCCTCAGTGGTCAGGTAAGATCCCAAAAAAATGAGGGCAAATAAAAGTACATTTTTACGATTCATAAAAATAAATTTTTTAGGTTTAGAGATAGCTTTATTGTTTTTGTTGTTTCTATTAAATATGATGCAATAAGTTATGGTAAAAACTAAACGCTTGGCAAGTTAATTATTATATTTTATGTTTTGCAAAAAATAACAAATAATTATTTTTACAAATTGCAGTAAAAAATATGATAATTTTAGAATATTAGCTGATAGTTAATGTTTTACTGGAAAATTCTATACAAAAGAATATTACTAATACATATATCACTATGTATATTAAAATATAAAATCATTTCTTTTCTAAGGTGAGCCCATTTTTTTTGATTGATTATGAGTACTTTAGCAATAATCTACATATAAAAAAACCCAAGGGACAAAAAGAATGCACCCACTTATTTACCGGAAGATGCTAACCTGAAACCGATACCGCTGCCATTGAAGCCCTGGAGGCATGGGCGCCGGGCAGCATTACGGGTGCGCGTAGGGAGGTAGCGCCATCCACCACCTCGCAGCATTCGGTCGGTCCCGGTAGCCGCGCCGGTAGGGTTGGTTTGCTCTTTCACGCTATAAGGGCTGTACAAGTCCGCACACCACTCCCATGCATTACCGCTCATGTCATACACCCCAAGCCCATTGGCCGCTTTCTGCCCAACGGGGTGCGTGGCCATGCCGCTGTTACCTGCATACCAGCCCGCACGATCCATATCATTCCCTCCGCTATAGATAAAACTATCATGGCGGGGGCCGCCCTTTGCAGCATACTCCCATTCCGCCTCAGTAGGCAGCCTGTAGGCCTTTCCCGATTGTTTGCTCAACCAGTTGCAATAAGCTACGGCATCGTTCCAGCTTACATGCAGCACCGGATGGTTGTCTTCATTTTGCCGTTTATTGCCAAGCACATCGCACTCCCAGTTTACACCGTATTTCTGGACAATAAGACTTCTCCCATCGAAAGCCCAGCTAAATCCATCCTTTTCAGCATCCGTAACATAGGTGTGGCTATTCATAAATTTACGAAACTCACCCACTGTCACCTCATACTTCCCAATCCGGAAATCACTTAAGTTCACAAAATGCTCCGGCATTTCTTCAGGCTCACCTCCAATGCCGCTGCCCATCTTAAAACGACCGCCTGGTACAAATATCATATCAGGTTTTATATAGGTTTCGGAACTGCTGATGCTTTGGGCTGGTTCTTTGGCGTCCTGCGCAAAGCTGAAAAGCGGCAGGAATGTCAAAGCCGCAGCCATAAACAAATTGCGGCGGTTTAGTAACAGTTCATTACAGAAGGAAACGAGCTTATGTTTCATATTTGAATATAAAAATTATTGCAAAATTTATGGTTATTAGTCAAATTTAAGAAAATAAATAACCCTGGCAAAATACCGCTTCTTTGAACACATATTTCCGTTGGAGTCTTAGTCGCTGCATTTTGTAAATCCTGTAAGTCAGATATTACCCATACTCACCTTATACATATTGTTTAAAATCAAGTTATACTGTAATCGGGGTAGATTAGTGCATATATTAATAAGAACTTTGCGATCTTGACTTTTATATAATTTATTAACAATCAAATGATTATACTTTGCGTCTTTGCGCCTTTGGGAGAGATATTTATTGCACTGTTCTACCCCATGAGAAGTATAAACATAATGAAAACTGTATAGGCAAACTGCAAATTTGGCAATGAAATAAATGCGCTACCTTTGCGCCTCATTTTTCCCCCTTTACATGGATAAAGATAAAATAATTGGCTTTTCACTTATAGCTTTACTGGCTGTTGTATATTTTTTTTATAACCAGCACGAACAAAAATTATATCTCGAACAAAAGAAAGTGGATTCTATTGCTTTTGCAAAAGCGCATCCACGTTCTATAGTTGATAGCAGTAAGGCCGCTACCGCTATCTCCGCAGCAACAGTAACTACACCGGATTCAGCTACAGAAGCGCTCAGGAAAACCCAGCCCCAGTCATACTTTGGCCAGGCACATACAATTACCCTCGAAAATAAAAAGCTGGCTTTGCAATTCACCAGCAAAGGCGCCTACCCGGTATCCGCATCTATCAAAGGGTATAAGACTTCCAGCCAAAAGACATTGTACCTGTTTAACGGTGCCGGCAACCATTTAAGCGCTACTCTGCCATTTGATAACGGCAAATCTACAGCAGATCTTTATTTCGTCCCGGTAATAAGGAATGAACCAAACGGCGATAAAACAATAGTTTTCACCGCCGACCTCGGTGCCGGGAAAAAAGTGGACATCACTTATACATTGCCTGCCGACGATTATATGATGGCTTGCAATATCAAATTAACCGGAATGCCCGCCAGTAGCCTGCCGGTGGACTGGCAGACATTGGGTTTGCATACCGAAAAAGACTTTGTTAACGAAAGACAAGGCGCCCAGGTATATTACGGCGACAAAAATGACAAATACGACTATTTCACGATACAGAACGGCGAGAAAACAATACAAAATGAATTCGCATTTAATTGGGTTGGTTTTCGCAAACAATATTTCAGCACAGTGCTCATATCCGATGAGGGATTTGGCAAAATGGACCTTACCCACAAATCAAATACCGAGGATACCAATATTGTAGCTCAGACCAAAGCAAACCTGCAATTACCGTTAAAAGCCGGAAATAATGAACAATCTGCAACGCTCAGATGGTATATAGGGCCTAATGATTACCGCACTTTGCAGCGTTATAAAATAGGTACTAATAATATAGGGCTTGATAATATGGTCCCGCTGGGCTACGGTATCATGTCATTTGTGAAATACATCAATAAATACGCGCTAATCCCCATTTTTTATTTCCTCGCAGGTTTCATAAGCAGCTATGGTATCATCATTATGCTGATGACCATATTTATCCGCCTGATACTTTCGTTTTTTACTTATAAAAGCTACCTGTCTTCGGCAAAAATGCGGGTACTTAAACCCGAGCTGGATGAACTTCGCGCAAAGATTGGCGATGACCAGCAAAAGTTTAGTATGGAGCAAATGAAATTATACAAATCAGCAGGAGTAAATCCGTTAGGCGGTTGCCTTCCAATGGTCTTCCAGCTTCCTATACTTTTGTCCATGTATTATATGTTCCCGTCGTTCATAGAGTTCAGGCAGCAGCATTTCCTTTGGTGTAATGACCTTTCATCTTACGACAGTATTTTTAATTTCGGTTTTTCCATTCCGGCATATGGCGACCACATCAGCCTGTTTACTTTACTGATGACCATATCCAGCTTATTCCTCGCTGTGTATAACAGGAACATGACGCCCCAGGACCCTAATAATCCTATGATGAAATATATGCCTTACATATTCCCGGTTATCCTGATGGGCATGTTTAATAAAATGGCTGCTGCACTTACCTTTTATTATACATTTTCAAACCTTTTGAGCATCGCACAGCAGTTCATAATTCAAAAATATTTTATCAACGAAAAGGCCATTCATGCCCAGTTGCAGGAAAATAAAACCAAACCCGCCACACCTTCCAAATGGGCGCAAAAACTGGAAGAAATGCAGAAAATGCAGCAGCAGCGGGCAAAGACTCCGCCACGGATCAATAAGAAATGAGTTAAATGGGTAAAGAGTTAAAAGGTTAAATGGGCGAAAGGAAATTAATTTTGTTGTCCGGGCATGATTACAGCTATTCCACACCAGTGGCGTTGGCACCATTCCACAATAGTATTTCTATTGGGCCTGTCCCCCAATTATCAAATTGTCGAATTGCCGAATTGTCAAATTGCCACATTAATTAAGCCATTCAGCCATTCAACAATTGTCCTCCTGAGCCCTGCCGAAGGGCATTATTTCACCACCACCACCTTCCCTTTGCTGATTACTCCTCTATCATTGCTTGCCGTATAAATATACACCCCTGCCGCAACATTCCCCGGATTCCAGTAAGCATTACCTGCGCTGCCCTTTGGTTGCATCGTCGCTACCTTTTCTCCCACCACATTCGTTACCACTATTCGCATATCATTTCCACCATCCTGCACATTATACGAAAACGTCACTACCCCGCTTGCCGGGTTTGGAAATACGGAAAACCGGTTATATTTACTGCTGTTAATATCTGTTATAGGCCGTATTGTTTTCGTAGTAGTTCCTCCATGCCCCAGCCTATAAGTTTCAAAATGAACAAGCACACATGGTACATAGGGTGTAACGCGCAGATCAGTAATGGTACCAATCTCCACAGCGGCAGTATTGTAAGTAATGTCCGTACTGCCAAATGGACTTAATGAGTCAATTTCACCATCATTTAGTGTATATACATTCCTGCCATCTGCTTCCGCGCCTGTTATTACATCCCTCATTTTCTTATAATCGACGTAGGTGACACTGTCTGTAGAATCTCCGGCAGGCAACATACCTAGGATACCATTGAATATACTATCGGCGATTTCATGTTGCCCGCGAAAATCATAGTAGGCTGCACGCTCATATTTTGTCCATAAGCCGCCTATGTTTCGCAGCCATGTATCCATACTGTCTAAACCAAAATAAAAAGCCGTGCTGTCCATCCGGTAGTACACACTTGCGCTATCCATGCAAATACCGGCGTTAATGTCAGATTCCGTAACATTAGTGTCAACAGACGATGTGAGCGCCATCATTATAATATTAGCCTCGTCAGCCATTGTCATTCGTTTTACTCCCATTGTCTGCTCCAGAGTGGTCCTGGCTGTAGTATTCAAAGAGGCGTACCTGAGCGTATCCATATCGTCTGCCGAAAAGTGATAATCATTATTTACATAATTCAGAAAATCATAGTCGTGAAGATCATCCGGGTTTTGCCGCATCACATTCATCATCTCGCTATAGCCCAATACATTTATATCAGCAACCGCTTTTAGCGCAGTTGTCGATATATAAGGAGCGCCGCCGCTCAGCATGGAATAGAGTGATGGCGAATAGGTGCTGGTATCAATGACCACCACCAGGGAGTCCGTATTCCCGAAATCTAACTGGCTGCGATAAGCGCCCTGCAAAGACTGTAATATTGACTGGTTGACTCGAAAATTTTGCTTATGTGTCTGTAACGAAGACATAGTTAATGCCGTTGTTGAACCTGCTATACACGCAGCAAATGTGCCCGTGCTGTAACTGGAAGGGCATGATTTTGGAGAACTTACTAATGTAGTCATAACATATGGAACAGCATATATATAGGCGGGATTTTCAGTTGGCGTATGGCCAATAGTATAGTAATAGTAAACAGGGTTGGAAACGTAATTAACGATATTTCTTGAAGAACCTGAAAAAGTGTTACCTGCAGATGCAAATATGGAGCCCTGGCCATTTATTCCCTGGTACAGGGACCCTCCATCGCTTGTTACTAATATATCAGTGCCATCATTAGAAAAAGCATTGCATAATATTTTTAAACCATCAGTAAATGATGAATCCGGTGTAACCATATTATTACCGATAGCATAAACTGCATAATCAAGGCTGTTGAAATTATTCCGGTAAACTTTGTTCATCTTACCGCCTGAATTAGCTACTACAGTTCCGTAGTTGTACCATGGCGAACCGTAATAATCCACATCGTAGTTTGGAACTTTTGTGAAATTATTCTCTTCAATGCGGAATATGGAAGTGTTTTGTATAAAAATACCGAAATTCTGCGAGCAAACAGGATGTGTATCCGAAACAATGGAATCTACAGGCTTGCCACGGCC
Source organism: uncultured Bacteroidota bacterium (assembly GCA_903887005.1). Lineage (GTDB taxonomy): Bacteria > Bacteroidota > Bacteroidia > Chitinophagales > Chitinophagaceae > Nemorincola. Next base: position 6,723 of record CAISOH010000039.1, read on the forward strand.
TATATTAAAATTGCACCGTGTAGTGCTTACGTTGTTGAAGGCATTTATATATACCCCTGTTGTAGTGGTATCAAAATCGGCCTGATCTATGTTTACTGCAAGGCCGGGTTGCCATAGGCCGCGTATGTCTATCGCATTGGTAAACCCACTGAACTGCGAGCGAACCGGGTAAGGGCAACCAAGAAGAGAGGCGCAGTACGGCCAAACATTAAAAGCGCTGTTCGTCGCCCGTATCCCCGCTCCCATACCTTTATTTATGGTCGCCTTATCGGTATTCCTGAAAATACAACCGGCATACACAATTCCTTCGACGCCATGCATGTGTACCATATTTTGCATAGGAAGCCCTATGGTATTTCCCTTATAATTATTGTCTAAAAGGAAATTGCAATTGTAGAAATAAGAACGGTTAGGACTAAGGCCTCCACTGTACCAGTTATCATACCCCTGGAAGTCAACACTGGTCTGGCAGTTTAAAAACGTACTGGCATCGCATTGTATTACGCCACCGTTGGTTGACCATATAGTATCAGTATTGCTGTTGGCAACGCCTATTATTACATGTTCTATAATACTGTTATTTTGTATGCTTACAAATCCCTGATTGTGGTAAGGAGACGGGTCCTGCGACATCAATACCTGGCCGCGTGCCTGAATCCCTTGCCATAGACATGAATTGCACGAATTTGTTATTAATGCATGGTCCACAATTAGGTGACCTCCTGGTTCTACTGCTATAATTCCTCCGCGTGGCATATGAACAGTATCTCCGCTTATTGTTAGTGTTACACCTGCCGGAATATCTATGCTACAGTTTAAATAATGATGATGGCCGCCAGTCCATGGAGGGGTACCGGCTGTAATAGTAGCGGTAGGCTGTAACGTTATTTCACCTAATACAGTTTCCCAAATCCTCCTTCCATAAGTGGCCACTCTTAGTTTATTAGCGCAGTAGTTTATCTCCATGTCCATTACTATGCAGGTAGGCAAGCTATTATTGAAGCATTCCCATTCATTTGTAGTATTGTTCCATTTAAATACTCCAACATCAGTACCGGCGTAAATTTCATCAATGCTGCCTTTTCGATACAGCAGTTTATTCACAGGCAGAGCAGATAGCCCCTTTGATACATCAGTCCATGAAAGACCGGTATCATTTGAATACATCACCCGGTTTTTCATTGTATCAGGGCTTGCACCCACATAATTAGTATCAATATTTCCCAACGCCACCCATATTCTGCCAATGTTTTTAGGGTCCACTGCTATGCTGTTTATCCGGTCATCTTTCACTTGGTAAGGGGTTCTGTTATCCCATGATGGCGTTGGAGATGTCGCATTGAATGAATAAAATAACTTTCCTGATGTAATCCCCGCAGTTCTTGTTGGGTCAGTGTTTGCTTCGCCGTAGTAAGCAATATACACATTATTACTATCCTGTTCATCAATAAAAAAATCAACCACATCACTTCCTGCCGCTCCTGCATCTATTGGGTCGGCAGCATAAGCTTTATTCCAATCTGAATTTCCAAATGGCAATTCCCAAATATGCTGGTATCCTATGTAGGCTTCATTATTCTAGTCAAAATATAGTGGCCTGTTCAACGCAGATCCTTCCGGATGCCCCCAGTTTGGGTAACGAATACGCGTACTGCTAGCATGTGTACCTAGAAATGTAGTGCTGTAAAGCTCCGGCCCATTTGATTCATTAAATGCAATATTTGTGCCGTTACGCATTATCTTACCGGTATATCCATCTCCACCTAAAGGACTTGAATTCGCCTGCCAAGGTTCCGATCTTGCTTTTATATAGGAAAATCCGCCACAATCCTGAGCTCCACCCATCATAATATTTTCATTAGCCTCTGTATTGCCTAAACCATAAAACTCTGTAACGCCCAGGCCCTCGCCGGTTATGCTTACAAAATTATAACTCCCGGCTCTTTTCTTCCGGATGCCTCCATCCGTCCCATAATATATAACATCGTATATCCCGCTGTCTGTGTTTGTTGTGTTATACACATATATACACCTACCATCTGCATGACTCCAATAAGGTACTGCCTGTGTTGTAAAATGGAAAACTATGTCCACCGTCAATTGATTTCCATATTGCATAGTTTTCATTGCCATTATAACTCGAAGCATAAATAATATTTGAATTTGCTGGCGATACCTCATAATTAAAGACGCCATTAGGACTTGTAACAGTGTCGTAAAATACCGTGTTTACCATACTTAAATTAAAAGAGTTGATGGATGTGCGCATCAACATAATATGCGCTTTACTTGCGCTGTCAGCGATAAATTCAATATAGGCCGTATCGCCAGATGAGATAGATAACTGTACAGCTCCCCATGTCTGGGTATATGCAGCAGGTAAATACATTTTCATATCTGTAAGCGCAGTTCCCGTGGAATCAAATGTCCATAGTTGGCTGGTATCACCACAAGCGCCTATACATGCCACTGCTTTTATAGGCGTTTGTTTACTGAATTTCAGGTCATTGATAGTACGGGTACAACTTCCCATCCATCCTGGTGTGATGTCTGTCCAGGTGCTCCCAGGCCCCCCAGCATTATAGAGCAACTTGCTGTTATTATAGATGGCAAATAGCTTTTGAGTACCGGGCATATAAGCTATGTTAATTACGGGGTTCCCTGGTATCAGCCCTCTACCCATTAATATATTAAACGCCGTATCCTGCACCCAAGTAACTCCGCCATCAGTAGTATAGGCAAGGCCAAAGCTATACCCATAAGATTTTGTATATTGATTGGAAACACTACTGAGAGCTAGGAAAATAATATTTTTGTTTATTGGGTTTACCGCTATGGCGCTCACGCCCATGGTGCCTGGTATAGTATTCCCGTCGCTGATATTATGCCAATGTTTGCCATCATCAGTACTCTTCCAAAGTCCTCCGGCATCCGCACCGGCAAGTATTATATTGGAATCTGCAGGATCCACCCATATTGCGTTTATCCGTCCCTGGTATTCAATAGTCATGCTGCTATCATAGGTGCTCGTGAAAGGCCCAAGGCATTGCCAGTTGCTAACGCCGCCGGTGCAGGGTCCTGAAGAACTCATATAAATGCCTAGCGCTTGGCTTAATGGCGCAAACATATCCCCACCCACCACTACATTATTGCAGATACGGTTTCCCATAAAATCTTTCCACCTGGTAAGTGCATTTACATCACCCCCTTCGCTCGTGTCAGAAGGATTAGCCGCTTTTGCGCGTTGTATAAGTGTATCAACTGCAATAGAAAAAGTTGGAGAGATGGCACGGTAGTGAATCGCTGCTTCATATTGTCCAGGTGCTATTTGGCTGCAAGCCAGTAGCATACATAAGAGTAGTGTGTTTTTCATTGTGTGTGATTTTAAAAATTGATTATTATTCTACTAATAATTTTTTCGTAGTCTTAAAACCATTTTCACTTATCACTTGCACATAGTATAATCCTTTATTCCAATCAATAACGGGAATTTTCAACTTGTCGGTTAAAATTGTTTTATATACCGTTTTGCCAATAACATCAGTAATTAAAATGTCATAATTTCCTCTTTTTGAGATTTCAATTGTTACCTCATTAATAGCTGGATTTGGGTAAATCCTCATTTCATTATTAATGGTAGAAACTTGCTTAACCACTGTTTGATTCCAAGGAGCAAATATGGATAGAAATGCATCATCCGCTCCATAGAAAATATTTGGAAAAGTTCCGCCTGTAGCACTATAAAAACCACCCGCAATTACATTCCCATTTGACAAAGGATATATCATTGTACCTCTATCATCCTGGTAGCTACCCAATACTTTGGCATTAATAAAATCACCTATACTATCAGCATGTACGAACCAAGCATCCCCATTACCATAGGCTGTATCTATTTCTCCATATTTGAGATAAGACACACTTGCAATCCAAATACTGCCATCTGTAGCTCTACAAATGGCATTTGGATAACAATCACCTGGCCCACCGCCATAGCAATTATTCCATACAATATTGTTATTACTGTCAACAGCTAATGCCCATATATTCTGTCTTGGCCCTGCAAGGTGTATTACATCGCCATCTGTTGAAGTAGTGCTTGCAGTTACTATTACACCGCCCTTGCCATCAGTCACAGCATAAGTAGCTCTCTCTACACCAGTTCCTCCATAATCACGGTGCCATAAAATATTGCCATTTTTATCAAGCTTTATTACATATACATCTCCTCCTCCATGATTCCCATTTAAATCAGAATCGTTTGATGGTGTTGTGCCGACTATGTAATAACTGTTTCCCGACCCTTCAACCACTGATGAAACATGGTCATCTCCTGTACCACCAACTACTTTGCTCCATACCTTATTACCGAGACTATCTAATTTTAATATGCCAATATCCGCGTCAGTCCAGCTTCCATAATGCTTAGTAAAATTTGTATCCACATAAAAAACCTGCCCCACCATTATGTAACCGCCATCACTGGTTTGTTTCATATCAAATAATAATGGACTATTCCCTTCACTATAGCCTTTACTCCAAATAGCATTATCCAAAACATCATACTTGCTAATATAAAAACCACGTCCCGTACCGGAATTATATCCTCCACCAAATACATTTTCCCCATTATAAGCAGGATATATATATGATAAGAAGCCATTAGCTGCATAGCATTTTGTCCATTCCAATGCTGAAGCATCGGCATTATATTTTTGAAAAATAATATCTGGTTTAGATATACTGCATAAATCAACGATAGGTCCGTTTGTTGATAATGTTTGATAGGAAATAATAAAGCCACCATCAGATGTTTTTGTAACGTGGGGAAGCACTTCATCGCTTCCATTTCCTCCAATACACATTAAAGAAAGCATAGCAGGTTCCGAAACCTGCGCAAAAGCAGAGAGCGTAAAAAAAATGAGGAGGAGTGTGAGTAGTTTTTTCATTTTTTTAGATTTCCTACATAAAGGTACAGGGAATATATGGTAAAAAATTCAGGTAAAAACTGAGAATATTTAATTTATACCTTTTTGGAAAGAACACCATTATTAATAAATAACATGCTCATTTTCAGAGTTTTTTACATTCCCTTTTTTGTCTGTATTTTTCTTTATGTAAATGTACCTGTAATCCTTGGAATAAAAAATAGCTATAAATAGCTATTTTTTATTCCAGTTATTTTGCGTATATGCACCCCATCAGTGGTTGAGTTCAGTACACCAGGCAACCATCATAACCAATTCATATCACAATTACGTAGAGACGGATTGCATCCGTCTCCACTACATGGTATAAATTGTGTCCCCAATTATATTCCCGGTTGCATCAGAGCATCTCTGTGTCTTTGCAAAAAGCAATTATTTTTATTGTATAATAGGATCCTGATTCCCAACATCCAACCACATTAAATAAAAATAAATTTTACAATTTATTTGGAAATGTCAATAATAATGTCTATATTTGTACTTGAATTTGTATATTATGATAATAATTTTTAATATTATAAAATTTCAGTGCGCAAAGAATGCGCAAAAGTGGGCAAGAAATGCGCAAGAATTTGTGGATAAATTTTTTATAACTAATTGATTTTCAATATAAAACTCCGCAATAATCACAAAATAAAAAAATCAAACTGGAATTGCGCAAACAAAAAAAGTAATCAGGAAGCAATTGTCACTATGAGTGGAAAAAAAGTTGTGCAATAATGTGATAAGAATGTGATAATGATGTGATAATGATGTGATAATGAAAAATTACAAACAACTGAAAGTCAAC
>CAISOH010000040.1 GCA_903887005.1 uncultured Bacteroidota bacterium
ATTATATCCAACTACTAACCGACGTCAAAAAAGTGTGGATAGATGGCAAATGGTATCTCAATGAATTTACAAATGAAACAAAAAAATTAATTGACAAACTGAAAATCAAACTATAATACGTAAATCCTTTCCAAGTTACGGGTTAACTCAAGATGACAAAGGAAGTGAAAGTAAAAAATGCCATTCCGGTTTTGGGCGGAATGGCACTGGGAATTCAGATTTTTATTGACCTTATTTTACTTCAGGATTAGCAGGGCCGGCTTTGCGGGGGTTGCGTTCCAGCACTTCGTCCACCATTCCATATTCTTTGGCTTCAGTGGAAGTCATCCAGTAATCGCGGTCGCTGTCTCTTTCCACTTTGGCAAGTTCCTGGCCTGAGTGATGGGCGATGATCTCATAGAGTTCCTTTTTCAGTTTGCCAATTTCCCGTGCGGTGATCTCAATATCGCTGGCTTGTCCTTCAGCGCCGCCCATAGGCTGGTGTATCATTATACGGCTATGCTTGAGCGCGGTCCTTTTTCCCTTGCTGCCAGCGCACATAAGCACGGCTGCCATGGAGGCTGCTATGCCGGTGCAAATAGTAGATACATCGGGGTTAATGATTTGCATGGTATCATAAATGCCAAGGCCTGCGTAAACGCTTCCGCCGGGGCTGTTGAGATACATCTGTATATCCCTGGTGCGGTCTGTGCTTTCGAGGAATAGCAATTGGGCGGTGACTATGTTGGCTACATAGTCATTTATACCTTCGCCGAGGAAGATGATGCGATCCATCATCAAACGGGAAAATACGTCCATAGAGGCTACGTTCATTGGCCGCTCTTCTATGATGTATGGCGTAAGCGCCTTGGGGGTTTTAAATAATGAAGAAGTATAACTGTCTAAAGTTAAACTGCTGATGCCATGATGTTTGATGGCGTATTTGCGAAATTCATTTTGTTCCATAATATAAATGTCTTTGTATTTCTGTATCAAATTCTAAACCGAGTTAAATATAGTGACATTAAGGCAGAACCCCAACCCTTAAAGGGGCTTTACACTTAATTTCATACCATCTTTATGCAATTTTGGCTTTTAAATCTAACCCCTGAGTTAGAGATGCGGGACTTTCTTCGGGAGTTTTTCATCATTTATACTTCACACCGGATAAAAATGTACAAAAGAGGTTTCTCGCAAAGGCGCAAAGCCGCAATGGATAATGGATTGATAATATGTAAATTATAATAACAAGGCCGCAAAGTCCTGCATATCAGACAATGTACAATTCAATGTGGCCACAAGTATAATTGGAGATTATACGATATTAGAGATAAATGAATAATTTTGATTACTTAATAAAGGATATGGCAAAACTAACACAGGAGCAACTGCTGGAGATATTCAATGCTTTGAAAAAAGAGGTAAAATCTTATGAAAAAGGGACTATCAAGGCCCGTATAGACATACAGGGCAGGTATGAGTTGTGGTCTGAAAAGCCGGGTATGTTTTTACATGACAAAATGAGGAACGAGATTGGGTTTGTCGGGTTGATCCTTCAAAGCAGCTATGTGGGGTTTTATTATACGCCTGTGTATATGAATAGCGATGAGGTGCGAAGTAAGCTGGCACCTGAGTTGCTGAAACATTTAAAGGGTAAGGGCTGTTTCCATATAAAGGCGGTAGATAATGAATTGCTGGAACAGATAAGAGAGGTTATGAAGGTAGGGTATGAGGAGTATAAGAAAAATGGGTGGGCGTAGGGAAGTTAAAAGTCAAAAATCAATAGTTAAAAAGTGTCCTAATCGGAATAAAAGCATAAGCAAATAGTTCTTTTTTTTTAATTTCCTTTCCATCATTACTATCCCGGGCATTTGAAAATATTTTTGAAAAACAAGGAATGTAAATCAGGTAATATACTGGCATCTAAAAATAAGAAAAAATATGTTTTAATCATTTTTTTTGAAACATACCTAAAAATCTCTTCCTGTCGCGTATTTTTGCACCCACATATAATAAATAACATGAAAAATACACCTTTTACAGAAAGGCACTTAGCGCTGGGCGCTAAAATGGCGGAATTCGCAGGTTATAATATGCCAATATCCTACACCGGTATCAATGAGGAGCATCATTGCGTGCGCACCAATGCAGGCGTTTTTGATGTTAGCCACATGGGCGAGTTCATGCTGAAGGGACCTAAAGCCCTCGACCTCATTCAACGCGTTACCACCAATGACGCCAGTAAACTTAAGGATGGCCAGGCCCAATACTCCTGCCTGCCTAATGACCATGGCGGCATAGTGGATGACCTGCTGGTTTATTGTGTGGAGCAAAACAAAACATACATGCTGGTAGTGAATGCTTCCAACATTGATAAAGACTGGAGCTGGGTAAGCAGCCATAATACACAAGGCGTGGAAATGCATAATATTTCAGAAAAGACCGCTTTGCTGGCTGTTCAGGGACCTAAGGCTACTGAGTATATGCAGCAGCTTACCGATATGGATATTACCAACCTTAAGTATTATACATTCACAAAAGGTAAATTCGCAGGTGTGGATAATGTGATTGTAAGCGCTACCGGATATACCGGTGCAGGCGGTGTGGAAATATATTTTGAAGATAAGGACGGTGATGCGGATAAAATATGGGATGCAATATTCCGCGTAGGGATGCCGCATGGCCTGAAGCCTATAGGACTTGCCGCCCGCGATACGCTGCGTTTAGAGAAAAGCTTCTGCCTTTACGGCAATGATATAGATGATACTACCAGCCCTATTGAAGCAGGACTGGGATGGATCACCAAATTTACCAAAGACTTTACTGCACGGCCTATTATTGAGAAACAGAAAAATGAAGGCGTAACCCGCAAACTGGTAGGCCTGGAGATGATAGACAGGGGCATACCGCGTCATGGACACATCATACAAAATGCGGAAGGAAAGGAGATAGGCGTTATTACTTCCGGAACACAAGCCCCCAGCCTCGGCAAGGCCATAGGTATGGGTTATGTTGCTAAAGAGCACTCTGCTATTGGAAGTGATGTATTTATAATGATACGTGATAAGGCTATTAAGGCCCAGGTGGTGAAGATGCCATTTGCATAAAGCCCTAATGGGCTTCCCATATTATCTTGCTTAAGGTTTAAACTCCCATTGTCTCTATTTTAGATAATGGGAGTTTTTTCATTTATGGAAAGCCCCGGAATAAAGTTCTGCTTTTTTAGCGGAGGGTTATGGTAATTGGCTGATGATATTCCCGAAACGACAAATTGTTATGGCAAAACTGTTGCTTTAATAATATAAAACAGGTTAAAGGCCGCATCCGGGAAAATGGTTCTTTCTTAATAAAATAACAGGGAAAGGACCAGCATGGTAATCTATGCAACAATGTCATTAAAATAAGCTTTTTTATACATAAAACTGTCTGCTCCGCAAAATGTAAAATATCTTTTAGTATAATACTCGTAAAAACAGGTAACTTTTTTCTTTCTTTGCAGTTAGATAATCAAAATAATAACGCAAAATATGCTACCTAAGTATAGTCGTGTGCTTTTAAAACTTTCCGGCGAATCGCTGATGGGGGAAAGAAATTTCGGGATAGACTCTAAAATGCTGGAACAATACGCCAAGGAAATTAAAATGATTACGAATATTGGCGTACAGGTAGCTATAGTAATTGGCGGCGGTAACATATACCGGGGCATGAACGAAGCAGAAACCGGTATAGAGCGCGCCCAGGGTGACTATATGGGTATGCTTGCAACAGTGATAAATGGCATGGCCCTACAGGCGGCCTTAGAGAAGGAAGGGGTAAATACCCGGTTGCAAAGCGCCATAAAAATGGAACAGGTTGCAGAGCCATATATCCGTCGCAGGGCAATACGCCACCTGGAAAAAGGGCGTGTGGTCATCTTTGGCGCCGGTACAGGCAACCCTTATTTTACTACTGATACGGCAGGCTCGCTCAGGGCTATAGAAATTGACGCAGATGTGATCTTAAAAGGAACGCGTGTGGACGGGATTTATTCTGCCGACCCTGAAAAAGACGCTACGGCTACCCGTTTTGAAAGTTTATCATTTACGGAGGTTATCAGCAAGAACCTGAAGGTGATGGATATGACTGCTTTTACGCTTTGCCAGGAAAATAATCTTCCAATCATTGTTTTCGATATGAACCGCTCCGGTAATCTGCTGAATGTGGTTACAGGGAAGATGGTGGGGACGCTGGTGAATTAATTGTTTAATGGCTGAATTTCGCATTGGCTTAATGGCTCAATGATGCTTTTGGGCTATTTATCTGCTTTCAGGAATTTGCAGTGATAATAGATGTTATAACTCTTGCGGATTAATGATTTTTAATTTGGGAATATTCCTGAAGTCTTTTACATTATTGGTAATGAGTGTGTAGCCAAGTGATAAGGCAGTAGCCGCTATAATTGCATCGGGCGTCTTTATTTTCTTGCCTTTTCTTACTTTCACGCATTGAAGCACTATGTCAGGCGTGATTTCAAAAATGCGGCTATCTGTAATAAAGTTTCCAATGTTGGCAATTTTATCCTTGTCAGGAGTATTCCAGCATAACAGATCTATTTGTGAGATAATAGATATGTTAGGCACTTTATCAATTACGGAATCCATGAACCGGATGCCATTCAAAGGCAATGAATCTGACAAATAATCAGAAACACTACTTGTATCAATCAGGAATTGTTCCATTCGTTGCGCATTTGATTGATATGCCCGTTCAGATCCTTACCATCTTTTTTTGAAAGTATTCCACGGTATTTTTCAGAAAGTCTGACTTTCTTATCACTTTTTGTATGATGTAATTTTATAATATGCAAAGCTTCAAGATCATGCAATAGTTGTAAAGCCTTTGGTTGCATCAATTCAATCATAATGGTATCCATACTCATCAAATTTAATAATCAGAATAACAAAGTTAGGCATTTGTGATAATTATATAAAATTAGAAATGCGAGGGAATTGTTAGTTCACTTTTTTTGCTTTGAATTTAATATATATTAAGCATAGCTGTTATTTAATTAGGGCCTGCTGTTAAATACCCAAACGCTTATTCATCTTGAATTAAAGCGAAGTATTTGTTCCTGAAGTGCATGGAATTTGAGGCTTGACCTTCAAAAACCCTGCACCTGGTTTTATTCAACCCTACCGGGTTGGTATTTTTATCATCATTTTTCCAGGGGTGATACCCCCGGCTATTCAAATTGCACCCCATTCGGGGCTTTTCTATCGTTACCTTACTTTTTCAGCAGACCCTAATTAAATCCGTTCTTCATTCAGGAAATAACTGTAAAAAATTATTTTTTTATAAAAACCAAAGATTTCCCCATCATTTTACGTCTATTATAGTGAGTGGTTAATTTCGATAGTGAAAGGCGCCTTTCCTTTAAATAAGCACTCGGAAAGAGAAAATAAGCGGAAAGAAAACTCCCGTAACAGAAATTGAGGGGGAGCCCCTTTAGGGGTTTGGGGTTGTTGGTGTGATGATGCACTTATAAAAAAAGTTGACGAAATGAAAAATATGTAGTAATTTACTGATGGATTAAAACTGCGCATGTCCTTATGCCCGCGTATTCTGAAGAAGAAATAATAGCTGGGTGCCGGAAAAAAAACCGGGCTTTACAGGAGCATCTGTATAAAATGTATTATAGTACATTTTTGAAAGTATGCGCCCGTTATGCCAAAAGTATGCAGGATGCGGAACAATTACTTAATGATGGTTTCCTCAAAGTGTTCACGCAAATAGAGTATTTTAAAAATACAGGATCTTTTCCGGGCTGGATGCAGCGGATAATGATAAATACATGCCTTGATTACCTGAGAAGCACCTCCCTTAAGCAGGAAATGGTGATGCATGTAAACTCAATACCCGCGGAGGAAAGTAACCTATCTGTGAGCAATGAAGGGCTTGAAAGTATAGAATTCAGGGAGTTGCTGAAGATGATACAATCGCTGCCGGCTATGACGCGTACCGTTTTTAACCTTTTCGTGTTTGATGGTTACAACCATAAAGAAATTTCAGAACAGTTGGATATAAATGAGGGTACTTCTCACTGGCATGTGCACCAGGCGAGGAATATGCTTCAAAAAAAAATAAAAAACAGTGAACAACAAAAAGTGACGTATGAAGCCAAAAGAATTTGACGAACTGATCAGGCAGAAGTTTGATCAGAACGACTTCGAGTACAATCCCCGTAACTGGGACAGACTTGAGGAAGAGCTGGAAGGCCGTGCGAAAAAACGCAGCGTGATCATGTGGTGGTGGATGCCGATTGCAGGAGTGGCCGCTTCCGTAGCCCTTGCTATTGGCATTGTGCCCTTGCTGAGGCAGGCAGGCCCCGATAAGACAGTTGCAACAACAGAACTTGTACAAAGGCACATTTTTGTACAGCCGCAGACTTTACAAACTGAGCCCATGGTGGCCCAGGCTGTTATCTCCACTAAGGATGATTTGCACAATTATACCAAAGTAACAAGTAAAAAACACAGGAATGCAACCGTTGTTACCGGTAATAAAAATACTGGTGAGCTTGTGGAAATAAAATTTCACGAAGTAGCTGGCAGCACAGAGGTAACGCCGGTTAATAGCGTCAATTTATTGACCATAGGAAATATACCGTCTAAAGACAAACCAAAAGATAAGAAGAAGCAGGTAGCAGTCAATGAAGATGTAAATACTTTTATTCAGGAAGAATCAGTTAAAAAAACACCTAAGCTATCTGTCATCTTATCTGGCGGTATCAACCGCGGCAGCCAGAATAACGGATACATGGCAGGAGCCACTATCCGCAGGATGGTGAATGATAAAGTATTTGTAGAAGGTGATATCGCTTTTTCAAATAGTAGTAACACACAGCCAAGACAAGATATCGTTTCATCCGGAAATTCCGGCCAGGGCGCCAGGCACAACGCTGCCAAAACAGAATCGTCTGAAAGCAACAAAATCACATCAGTTCCTGCGCCTCCGGCTGGAGTGATCACAGTAGTTAATGTTGCCTATAATCTTCAATACGCACAGGTAACTCCAAGCATCGGATATAAACTCATGAAGCGTATGTCAGTTGCTGTGGGGCCTGATTTTCAGCAAGTGCTGGTGGATAACAGGCCTCCTCTTTCTACAGTTGATCGTGGTACGCTGCAGGAGGCTGCTATGTTTGACGTTGGCTTTATAGGGAAAACGGAATATTCAATAACTAAAAATGTTAAGGCTGCGGTTTCTTACAGGAAGGGTGTAAACACACTAATTACACTTACTGATAAATATTTCGACAGGGATTATTTACAGTTCCAGGTAAAATGTGCGATATTCAATAAATAACTGCAGGAATAATTCTATACATACCTTTGTTTCCGTCCCTGCTTGTCAGGGACGGTTTCTTTTTTATATTATATTGTATTGAAAAACAATTACGATAATATAGCATGGTTTTATGACCGACTTTCAAGGTCGATATTTGGCAATGCACAAATAAACGCGCAATTGTATTTATTACATGCCATTCCCCCGCACACCAGTATTGTTATAGTTGGCGGCGGAACAGGATGGATATTGGAAGAAATAACCAGGATTCATCCTTCCGGGCTAACTATTACTTACATTGATGCTTCTTCAAAAATGATGGCACTTGCGAAAAAAAGAAACATTGGAGAAAACAAGGTGACATTCATTGTATCACCTGTTGAGGAAGTTGTTTTTGACAGCAAGTATGATGTGGCGCTTACACCGTTCTTTTTTGACAATTTTAAGGATGACAGCCTGCAAAAAATATTCGCTTATATTGATGCGCATCTCAGCAATAAAAGTATATGGCTGTACTGCGATTTCCAAAATACCGGCAATCTCTGGCACGGGGCAGTATTAAAGATCATGTATGTTTTTTTCAGATTGAGCTGCGGTATAGAAGCTGCTCATCTTCCTGATATTGAATCTTGTTTCATCCGGCATCATTACAGGAGCCTTGCGCAAAAAACATTTTTGAAGGGCTTTATTGTTTCAGGGATTTATGAAAGGGGTTGATTTTTCAGAATAATCACCGGGCCGGTATTTTCAGTAAAAATTTATAAATTTGTAGTATGGACAATAAAAATCAACTATTGCAGCAAATTAAAAATACCGTTCGGGCAACTGATCCGGATGCAATATTGATTTTGTATGGTTCTTATGCACGGGGAGACAACAGGAGTGATTCAGACCTGGATATTTTAGTACTTCTCAATAAAGACAAGATAACCTTTGATGATCGAAAAAGAATAGGATACCCTTTATACGACCTGCAACTTGAGTCTGAAATATTGATCAGCCCGTCGATCTTCTCAAAAAAATTATGGGAAACAAAACATACAATAACTCCTTTCTATAAAAATGTTATGAGGGAGGGAATTATTCTATGAAACCTGAAAAGTCAGAGATAGTTAAAATTAGAATTAACAATGCAAAAAATACACTTAACGAAGTAAATATTCTTGTCGAAAACAAATTGTGGAACACGGCGGTAAACAGACTTTATTACGCTTGTTTTTATGCGGTAACTGCCCTTCCTTACAATTATGAATTGGATACAAAAACCCATAGCGGCGTGCAGAACATGTTTGGATTGCATTTTGTTAAGACTGGTATTATCAATAAAGAATCTGGTAAATTTTACACAACCATTTTATCAATGAGGCAAGATGCAGATTATGAGGATATGGTTTCATATGAACAGGACGATGTAATGAACCTGATACAACCTGCTGCAGATTTGATTGCGGCAATAGAAATATTTTTATTAAAAGGTTAAGCCCATTCTATTAACGTGATTTGCAGAAGCGATTCAAATAATATGCCGTTTATTTAAGTAAGTCAAAATAACCACAAACCATTTAGCTTGAAACTGACACTATTTATATTTATTGCTTTCTCTCCACTTTTCTTATTGGCACAAAAAAAGGAAGAAATTGCAAATCCCGTTTATCCACAGGATTATTTTCGTAACCCACTGGATATACCCATTTTCCTTGCAGGTAATTTTGGCGAATGCAGGCCGGGGCATTTCCATAGCGGGGTGGACATAAAGACCCTCGGACATGAAAATGAGCCAGTACATGCTGCTGCTGAAGGCTATATTTCGCGGATAAAAATGGATAAAGGAGGGTTTGGACATGCGCTCTATTTAACACATCCTAATGGCTATACTACGCTTTATGCGCACCTGAATAAATTTGCTCCCGGATTACAGAAGTACTTAGATAAAGAACAATATGAAAAGAAGCATTGGGATGTGGACATACAGCTATCTCCAACCCAGTTCGCGGTAAAAAAAGGACAACAAATAGCATGGAGCGGAAATACAGGAGCTTCCTCAGCGCCGCATCTTCATTTTGAGATCAGGAATACAATAACTGAGCATCCGTTAAACCCTGAATTATTCGGGCTGCCGATTGTTGATAAGACGCCGCCGGTGCCGGCTGAGCTGATAATTTATAGTGGAGATTTTTATTACGAAACACCTCTCAATGTTACGTTGGCAGATCATGGGGGCACTTATAAACCGGTTAAAACAGATGACAAATCGTTCAGGGTAATTAAGGATACTATTCAGGTACCGGATGCTATGGCAGGAATTGGTGTGAATGTTGATGACTATATGGATGGCAGTGAAAATACCATCGCATTTTATACCGCTAAATTGTATATGGATGACAGCCTTCAGGCGCAAGTGATACTTGATGATATTGGCTATGATGAAACACGTTATCTAAATGCTTATGCTGATTATAAAACCAAACAGTTGCATCATAAATGGGTGCAATGCCTGTTTCAATTGCCTGGCAATCATTTAGGTCATATTTTTCATAACCTAAACAGCAACAAAGGCAGATTGGATTTCACGGATATGAAGGAACATAAGATTAGCATACTGTTGACGGATGACAAAGGCAATACAAGCTCAATAGTATTTTATGTCAGCCCACAACAGATGGCTACTCCAGTACAAAATGACTGCACTTCTTTTTATGTGAATAAGGCCAATAATTTCAGTAATCCCAATATCGCCTTTTCGCTTGATGAACGGCAGTTGTATGATAATATTTGCTTCAAATTCGCTACGATTCCTGCCAATGAAGCTTACTCGGATAAATTTCAGCTTCATTATCCTTATGTGCCCATTCATCATTACTTCGATTTGCAGATAAACCCAAAAAGGCCCATCCCGTTTGATTTGAGAAATAAGATAGTGATGCTATATAGTGACGATAAGGATGAAGACGGGAGGGCAGCTGTTCAGACAGATAACGGATGGTATAAAGCAAAGGTGCGCAATTTCGGTACTTACTGGCTGGATATTGATACCATACCGCCGGTAATAAAATCACTTCAAAAAGATAACAGCAATCTAAGCAAAGCAAAGAAAATAACTTTTGAGGTAAAGGACGATATGACTTCTGTAAAAAGCTTCAGCGGTTACCTGGATGGCAAATGGCTCTGCTTTGAGCAGCATGGAAACTTGTTCTTTTATGATTTTGACGCCCACTGCCCTAAGGGCAAACACAAACTTGTTTTCAAAGCAGAAGACGAGAACGGGAATGCGGGAACATTTAGCCTTAATTTTGTAAGATAAATTTCCGGCAAAGACTTATGATGTATTTTTGAAGAAAAGAGAATTTCTCGCAAAGGCGCAAGGGCGCAAAGGTGTTTAGTAGAACAAAATCTCTTTTTAAGGCGCATTAATAAAATACTTAAATATGGGGCAAAGACGAATATTTGAAAATTGCCAAACTTTTAAAATTTACAAACAATGAGCGAAAATGAGTTAGCGACGATTATTGTGAATATAGCCTTTCGTATTCACTCACAATTAGGGCCTGGTTTGTTGGAGTCGGTTTATGAAGAAATAATGGTCCATGAGCTTTTAAAGCTAAATTTAATGGTGGAGAGGCAAAAGAGCATTCCGGTTTTTTGGGATGATATCAAAATGGATGTAGGATTTCGTGCAGACATAGTTGTTGAAAACAAAGTAATTGTAGAATTAAAATCAATTGAATTAATTGCACCTGTTCATCCTAAGACATTATTAACTTACCTTAGAGTAACCGGATTAAAGTTGGGATTATTGATAAATTTTAATGAAGAATTGATTAAGAATGGTATTACAAGAATAGTCAACAAATTATAGAATAATTCCTTTGCGTAAAAGGTGTTGCGCCTCTGTTTTTGTGAAATAGTTTACTCACTACTTTGCGCCTCTGCGCCTTTGCGAGAAACAAACTTATTTGCGGAAACGAAGCTCATTTATACAGATAATCCCTTTGCGAGCTTGAATTAATATTAAGGATCGGCACAAAAGGACTTTGCCAGAAACAAAAACTTATTTGCGGGAAACAAACTTATTTATTATGCAATTAAAACCAGGAGATAAAGCCCCGGCATTTACGGTTAATGACCAGGACGGAAATACAATTTCGCTTAAAGATTTTACAGGAAAGAAGGTGGTATTATATTTCTATCCGAAAGATAATACACCAACATGTACAGTAGAGGCCTGTAACCTGCGTGATAATTTTGCGGCTTTAAAAGGCAAGGGCATTGTAGTGCTTGGCATAAGTATTGATAATGAAAAAAGCCATAAGAAATTTGAGAAAAAATACTCGCTTCCGTTTACGCTGCTTGCCGATATTGACAAAAAGATCGTGAATGACTATGGTTTATGGGCGGAAAAGAAATTTATGGGGCGAACCTATATGGGCACCTTACGCACTACTTTTCTTGTAAATGAAAAAGGAAAAATAGATCACATAATAGACAAAGTGGACAGCAAAAACCACACTGCCCAGATAATGGATGTATGGGGTTTATAACTTTTAAATATAATCGCAAAACAATATGTTAAGCCTTATTAAAATATTTTGTTGTTTTAATGGCGATAAATCTTAATTTTTTAATAACTTAGCTCCAAATTATGTTCTGATGAGAATCAATCGTTTACTTATATTCTGTGCCTTGTTCGTTTTTGGGTTTTCTTTTAGCGCTTTCGCACAGGTTAAAATTATTGAAACAGTAGCCGGTACCGGAACTACTACGTATAACGGAGACGGTATGCCTGCAACAGCTACAAACCTGAATACTCCTTATGGTTATGCGCTGAACGCCGCAGGTACCAGGCTGTATTATGCAGACCAGGGCCTTAACCGGGTACGTATGCTTAATCTGAATACCGGAATTATTACAACTGTCGCAGGTAGCGGAACGGCAGGTTCAGCTGGTGACGGAAGCCCTGCTACTGCGGCTACAGTGCAATTAAACGGTCCAACCAATGTTGCAATAGATGCCGCTAATAATTTGTATATCGTTGAGGCGGCAGGAAACCGTATTCGTAAGATTACTGCTGCAACCGGGATAATTTCTACCATAGCCGGTACGGGAGTACCAGGTTTTACAGGCGATGGGGCAGCGGCAACTGCGGCTACACTATCGAATCCGAGAGGAATTGCAGTTGACGCAGCCGGAAATGTATTTTTTTCAGATCCGGGGCCAGGTTTTGGTGCGGGTTATAACCATATACGAAAGATAACTGCTGCTACCAGTTTTATTTCTACTATTGCCGGAAATGGCCTGGCCGGAGGATACGCAGGCGACGGCGCAGCAGCAACTGGCGCCCGGTTGAACAATCCAAGAGGCGTAGTACTGGATGCCACAGGTAATAATCTGTACTTTGCTGATATGGGCAATAATCGCGTACGCAGGATTGACCTCGTAGGAGGGAATATTTATTTGTATGCAGGTAATGGTACCGGAGGGTTTGCAGGCGACGGTACTATGGCCACAGCTGCCGGGACTCAGATCAATGCGGCTTCCGGAGTCAATTTTGATAACCTGGGTAATCTGATCATATCTGATGCAAACAATAACAGGATTCGGATGGTCACTACCAGTACGGGAATTATTTCGACTATCGCCGGTACAGGCCTTGCTGCCGGCTATGCAGGTGATGGAACACCAGCAACCTCTGCTACGGTTAAGCTTAATGGTCCCTCAAACGTTGCATTTACATCATGGGGCAGTTACTATATTTACGACAGAAGTAATGGGCGTATCCGTATCGTAAGAAATAATTCTACCCCATACTTTACCGGTGGCAGTCACCAGACTATGACTTCTGTATGCCAGAATTCAACTGCCGTAAGTATCAATCCTTATTTAAATGTCACAGATACCGATCTGCATCAAACCCTGACCTGGAGCCTGGTGGCAACTTCGCCTAATGGTACACTTACAGGATTTCCCCCAACTTCAATAGCAACGACAGGGGGGTCTGTTATCACTGCAACTGCACTGACTTATCAGCCAAATCCGGGTTTTAGCGGCAATGACAGCTTTATTGTGCAGGTAACAGATGGTTATGCTACTTCCAATGATACGGTGGTAATTACGGTAAATCCACTACCAGTAGTAGCCGCTATTTCAGGTTCCAATACAGTATGTGAATCCGGTGGCACGCTTACATTGTCGGATGCTACTGCCGGCGGTGTCTGGAGCAGCAGCACTGCAAAGGCTACGATTTCTGTCGGCGGAGTAGTTACCGGCATCACCGCAGGTACAACTACAATTTCTTACTCATATACCAGCGTTTTTGGTTGCGGACCCGTAGTTGCAACTTATGGTGTTACTGTAAATCCGTTGCCGAATGCAGGTTCCATATCTGGGCCAGCCAGTGTGTGCATAAGTTCAACCTGCACGCTTGTTGACGGTGTTCCCGGCGGTGTATGGACCAGCAGCACTACAACTATAGCAACTATTTCCGCATTAGGGGTTGTTTCCCCGGTTGCCGCAGGCAGTGATATTATTAAATACACCGTCACCAATTTTTGCGGCAGTTCATTTGCAAGTTTCCCTCTTTCCGTTGTTTCACTTCCTTTATTAACACCATCTGTTTCTATTTCACCGGGTAAGTATGGAGATACTGTATGTTCAGGCCAGACGATTACTTTTACTCCTGCTCCAAAAAATGGCGGCGCTTCGCCTTCATATGATTGGTATTTAAACGGGAGTTATGTTTATTCCGGGGCTACGTATTCTCCTACGCTTTATTATCCAGGTGATAGCGGCGATGTTATTTCCTGCCGGATGACAAGTAATTATGTATGCGTATCAGTTGACACTGCGCATAGCAACAGTATTACAATGAGTGTTGATAACAGTACCCAGATCCCAACAATAAATGTTGTGGCCAGTCCTGGCAGTGTCGCATGTGCATCAAATCCGGTAACATTTACGGCTTCTATAACATATGGAGGCCTGACGCCACTTATCAGATGGACTAAAAATGGTATTAATGTAGCTACCGGATACACATATACCTACCTTCCTGTTTCAGGAGACAAAATACATAGCATGTTGGCAAGTAGTTCCGGATGCCTTCTTTCACCTGCTTACGATTCTATTTTTACCACTGACATTACTATGTCAGTGCTGACTGAGTTACAACCGCATGTTACCATAAGCTCCACAGCCGGAACCACTGTAGGCGCGGGCATGGACCTTGTTTTAACCGCTAATGTTACGCATCCGACAATATCCCTTACCTACCAGTGGCTGATAAACGGTGTAGCAGTACCGGGCGCAACTACCGCCAATTTTACATTTAACCAGGCTGCCGCAGGAACTACCATTGTTAACTGCATAGTTACCAGTGGCGATGTATGTAATTATACAAGCATCAGCAACCTAATTAATCTTACAATAACCAGCCTCGGTGTTACTCAGGCAGGATCTGATGGTAATACAATAAAGTTGATGCCAAACCCTAACAGGGGCGCATTTACTGTTGAAGGAACATTGTCTTCTGACAGTAAGGAAGTGACACTTGAAATAATGGATATTGTTGGGCAGGTAGTTTATAGAGATGGAGCCGATGTTCAAAATGGCGCATTGAATAAACAAGTAATTATGGCTAATGAATTAGCAAATGGTATTTACATGTTGCATATTATTTCCGGTGATGAGCATAAGGTAATCCGGTTTTCAATAAGCAGGTAATAGCGTTTGTTTCACTAAAATTAAATAGATTAGAAGCTGCCTTTTATCGGGCAGCTTCTTTTGGTTTTAGGGTCATCAGTCAAAACGGTTGAATGTCTTTACATCCGCATAGGTGTCCCACATCTTGAAGGTGTGGGACACCTCCGGAATCATACCAAAACCAACCGTTTTGACTAAGACCGGTTTTAGAAAATTAATTTCCTGGTATCAACTTTCAATCTACTTCCTCACAATTAGTGGAAGGGTTATTCGCTTTCTAAATACCTGCTCTTAAATAGGTTAAAAAGTTTTTATAAAAACAGTGGTATATAATGAAATTGTACTATTTTTAGTGGGTTATTTATTGTAATTCTTTTAAATTTTATGTTATGGAAAAATATTTTACACAATCTTTTAATGAAACATCAAGGGAATTAACCTGCAAAATTGCAAAGCCGATTTCTCTGAATGCAGGATTATTTGCCGGCCCGAAAGCAAGAGATGTGAAATTATTTTTTTGGACATTGCTGCTTTGCTGCATAGGTTTTGAAAGTTATGCGACTGTCTGGAAAACAGCCACTGCCGGTTCAATTTATACCCTGTCCAATTGGACTAATGGGCTAACATCACCTACCACCTTTATAACACCGGGAGATATGTGGTATGTAACTCGGCCTATGACTATGTCTTCATCAGTACCATGGAATGTAGGGACACCATCTATGACACCTGTAACAGTAACAATTGATTCCGGGGGTAGTATAACAGGTACCGGTGGCAGTTTTCAATTAATCATGAATATTTATGGAGATATTAATATTCATGATTCTATTAATGCAATTGGGGGCGGTTGTAAAATTTTAATGAATATTTTTGGCAATTTTAGAATGATTACGGGATCTGTTGATGCAAACGGAGGCAGTTGCTTCATTACAATGAATGTTAATGGTAACCTAAGCATGACTGATGGTAATATTATTGGATCCGGTGGTGGTGCAAATGATACTATTATTGTTAAAGGCAATTTTAGTTTGAGCGGTCCATCTTTTATCTCAGCCATAGGCGGCAGTGCCATTAGTAATGTTTTCCTGGCTCTTCCGACATCTTCGGGTACAATGATGATAGATAATACCAGCACGGGAGCATGGGGGAATACTTATGTTTATGTTAATGCAGGCTGCACAGCACAATTAGACGCCAACTTTAGCACCACTACCGGTCCAACTGCTTATGGATTTATAGTTAATGGTACACTAATTTGCCCTGCCGCAGATACTATGAATGGTACAGGTAAGTTTGCTTTAAATGGGGTCGCTACTCTTGAAGTAGCTCATGCAACCGGTATTAATGGAGCAATAACAACCACAGGTACAAAAACGTTTAACACCAGCGCCAATTATGTTTTCAATGGCTCTGTTGCACAGGTTACAGGTACTTTACTGCCTGCTGCTCTTGTTGTCCCTGATACCATAACAATAAACAACAGCGCTGGCGTAACACTGTCGCAAGCCACTGCAACTACAGGTAAATTAATTTTTACCGGTGGCATTCTGAATACAGGTACTTATACGATGTCTGTTCCCGGCGCTGCAACATCTGTATCAGGAGCAGGGGCATTGAGTTATGTAAACGGCACTTTGATAAAAACCATTACAGGCCTGACTGCTGTAAACTATGAAGTGGGCGATCTGGATTATGCACCCATGTCGCTTGCCCTCAGCGCTGCAGGTACTGCCGGCAGCCTCGGTTTAAAAACCACGAATGGCCTGCATCCGGCTGTGGCTACATCTGGTTTAGGTACCGGCAACATGGCAAACCATTATTGGACAATAACCAATACCGGCGCTGCAGGGCCTGCAACTGTAATCCCTAAAGCCACTTATAATTCCGGTGATATTCTCGGAGGCAGCAACAGCCTGTTTGCCACACAGGAATATGCAGGTTCCGCCTGGTTAGGCACTCCGCTTGCCTCTACCAATACCTCAACTCCATATACCTCTGCTCCAAATACAGGTATAGCCCTGGCCTCTCTGGCAGGCGACTATATTTTTGGCAATATATTCTGCGGCACCTTGCCCATTACAGGAACAACTGCATTCTGCGTCAAATCGGCATCAACATTAAGCGATGCTACTGCCGGTGGTACCTGGAGCAGCAGTACTACCACCATTGCAACTGTTGGCAGTACCGGTATCGTTTCAGGAGTAGCCGCAGGTACAGCTACTATCTCTTATACACATGCAGGATGTATGGTGGCTACAACAGTAACGGTAAATCCATGCGGTACGTTAATTGAAAATGGGCCGGCAAAGGGAACAACTACGGAATTAAAAATATTTCCAAACCCTAATTCAGGAGTATTTACCATGAATCTGTTATCTGCCACGGCGGATGATGAAGTGCATGTAGTAATAACCAACATTATTGGTACAAAAGTGAAAGAATTTGCAGCCACTGCCAATAAAGCATTTGACATACAACTTGATCCTGCAGCTGGCATTTACTTATTGTCAGCAACTACTGCGCATGGCAGGTATGTGGAGAAGGTTATTGTCAGGTAGGTGGGTCATTAGGAAAAACCGTGAGTTGTCTCACATCTTAAGATGTGAGACAACTTAAACTATACGTACTTATGGTGGTGCGGGAGACAGCGGTAAATGGATTTTAAAACTACTTCCTGCATTAATTTTGATATCTGGGCTTTATGCCTTGTTTTTTTCATGATAAAACATCCATACGTAGTTCATAATCAAATTCATCCTTCTCAGAAGTGCCAATTTCAGGTGTAATTATCTTTCCTTTCATCCGGAATGCAGGATTTCAATTTTTTATTACTCATTTTACTATTACTTTCATTGTTGGGGGGTAAGCAGGTGGTAATGAATGGGGCTAAAAAAAATATTTTTGCGACAAAGTACTATCTTCTCCAATCTAAAGTTAACAGTTTATTTAATACCTAAGTCCGATAATGAAATTACATTTGTAAGAAGTTGATAACAACCAAATTTATAGCCTGAAACGCTTTTTAAAAATATTAGGTTACACAGCAGGGGCTTTGCTTCTGTTATTAGTAACAATAGTCGTCCTGGTAAATCTGACGCCCGTTCAGAATTACCTTGCTGAAAGGGCTGCTGATATGCTTTCAAAAAAGCTTAAGACAAAGGTTTCTATAGCTCATGTGCGCATAGACTTTCTCAATCATTTTTTAATACAAGGTCTGTATATTGAAGATAAGACGCCTGATACCCTTCTTTATGCAGGCGAAGTGCAGATAAGGATCAGCGATTGGTTTATTTTCAAAGACAAGCCGGTATTGCATTACCTGGCGCTCGAAAATACTTATGCCCATTTACACAGAATAGGTAATACCAAAGTATGGAATTACGATTTTATCGCAGATGCTTTCAGTACCGGGAAAAAAGATACCGGCCAAAGTAAACCTTTTGAATTTGACCTGAAAAAAGTAGCGCTGGAAAATGTCCGGTTTCACATGGAAGACAAATGGGAAGGCATGGATATGCATTATGATGTAGGATCGTTTGCATTAAACGCTAAGGATTTCGACTTTAAAAAAGAAATTATAGACGTAAATGATATTGTAGCAAAAAATACTGATGTAAGCCTTTGGACCTATAAAATGGGCAAACCCAAAAGGGAACATGTTGCGGATACATTTGACACTACGCCATTTAATCCCGGCAAATGGGTGGTAAAGCTAAAAGACCTTGAACTTGCCGGTTGTTCATTTCATTTAACCGGGGACGATCTGGTCCCGGTTCCGGATCTTTTTGATGAAAACCATCTTGCCATCAAAAACATACAGCTTAAAGTAAGTGAAATAAGCATTACAGGAGATACTATACGGGGCAATGTAACCAGCCTTACCGCGCAGGACAGGTGTGGGCTTGGCATAAAAAAAATGCAGAGCAAAGTTACTGTGTCCCCGGTTGCATCTATATGCGACAACCTATACTTAGAGACAAACAACAGCAAGGTGCAGAACTATTATGCGATGCACTACAAACACTTCCCCGACTTCCTGTCATACATAGACAGCGTGGTAATGGTGGGCCGGTTGAAGGATGCTTTAATAGATGAACGCGATATCATTTACTTCGCTCCCCAACTAAAAAAATTGCCAGAGGTCGTATTGCATGTAAGCGGAAACGGCAAAGGAACTGTTGCTAACCTCAGCGGGCAACATTTAAATGTAACAGATGGTAATTCGGTGATCAAAGGGGATATAACGATGAAGGGGCTCCCGGACATTTACAAGACGTATATCACTTATACTGACGGTGAATTATTTACCACTGGTGCAGGTATCCTCCGCTATGTTCCATTCCTTAGAAATAGCCCGGACGTTTCATTTGAAAGCATTTCTTATGCATATTTCAAAGGCAGGTATCAAGGGTATATAGAGAATTTCGCAGTTAATGGGACATTAACGACAAACCTTGGTTCGATTACTACTGATATCAAAATGAATATACCCGGCTTCAGCAGTAAAACTGTTGTTTATTCCGGTATGGTAATGGCAAACAATGTGCAGCTTGGAAAGTTTTTAAAGCAACCATTGCTGGGCGGTATAACACTCAGGGAAGATATATCAGGTAGTTCTTTTGAACCCGAACAGGCACAATTGAATATTGATGGTACCATAAAGGAAATTTCTATAAACAATTATGCTTATCATAACATCATTACCCACGGCACCCTTGCTAAAAAGCAATTTAATGGTACATTGATAGTTGATGATCCGAACCTTGCGCTTGAATTTGACGGTGGCATCAATTACAGCAACAAAAATGTAGCTATAAATGCCATGGCCCACCTGCTTAACTGTAATTTTAAAGCTATAAATCTTACTACTGATTCTATTACTGCATCAGCTGACTTTGATCTTAAATGTACCGGCAGCAATATTGATAATTTTTCGGGTTACGCCAGACTCAACAATATTGATTTGAAAAGAAACAGCCGCAAACTGGCGCTTGATTCTGTCTTTGTAAACGCTGAAGGGGATAACGGACATAAGCTGCTTACTATACAAAGCAATGATGTTGTTGCTAACATAAAGGGGAATTATCAGTTAAGTAAACTGCCTGCCTCTGTGCAGTATTATTTATCGCGTTATATACCTAATTATATTAAAGCGCCGGAAAAGTTCGCGCCGGATCAGAATTTTGAGTTCACTATTAAGACAATAAATATTGATAGCATACTGGCTGTTACGATTCCAATGTTAAGGGGTTTTGACTCTTCGACCGTGAGCGGCTCGTTAAACACATCAGCCCAAAAACTGACACTCAATGCAAATATACCAAATGGAAGCGTAGGCAAATTTCACATGAGCAATATCACAATTACCGGGCAGGGAAACCTGAATCTGCTCGGCCTCAATACTACTATAGATAATGTTTCAATCGGGGACAGCTTCCTGAATGGCTCGCTGAGCCTCACAACTACGGTAGGAAATGATACAGTAGCATTCAATATTGCAACAACAACACCTGACCCAAGCAGTTCAATAACACTTAACGGACAGATCCTTGCCCGGAAAGATTCTTTATTTCTGACATTATTGCCTTCACAGTTTTATTTAAACCAGGCAAAGTGGGACATAGCCGGAGGAAGCAGGATAGTTTATAGCGATAAATACCTGCTGGTACAAGGGCTTGCCCTTACTTCAGGATTGCAAAAGATAACAGCGTCAACTGAGTTGGTAAATAATGATAAATCAATTCTTATCAATACGGAAAATCTTGACCTTGGACAGCTTGGCGCTTTTGCCGGGCTTGCTGCTTATCAGCCGGATGGGCGCGTGAACGGGACCATAAAGATTGACAAGTACTTCGAGGACCTGTATATCAGTGCAAATATAAAAGCTACCGGCGTAAAGCTTGGCACGGACACTGTAGGAACAATCAATATCATTGGTGATTATGATGGCGGGAAGAAACTCATCAGTTTTGATCCGCAAACAGGCATATACAGGGGTAATGCATCTGTTGTTGCATCAGGCAATATATCATTCGATAGTACAACCCATCAAAAATTAGATGGTATGATCCAATTCAACAATACTCCTGTTGTATGGGCATCTCCATTCCTGGTGGGGATTATGAGTCATTTGTCAGGCACACTTAACGGGGACATAAATTTTGGCGGTTCTTCCTATGATCCGGTTATCAGCGGCACTGTGGCATTGGCAAACACCGGTTTCCATGTTGATTATATGGGTTGTAATTACACAATACCTGATGCCAATGTACATGTAGACAACCGCATCATCAGCTTTGGTAATGTGCTGTTAAAAGACAGCTACAATAATTCCGCGACACTTTCCGGCCATTTTTCTCACAACATGTTCAAGGATATGAGGATGCGGCTTTCGGTAAAGTCGAAAAAATTTGAAGTAATGAACCTGACCAGTAATGACAATAATATTTTTTACGGGAACGTTATTGCCAGTATGGACTCCTTTACTATCAGGGGGCCTTTCAATAATATACGCCTTAATGTTTATAATGCCGCCCCGGTAGCTAAATCACGTATGTATATACCGGTTGTTTACGGCGGAGATGTAGGTACTTACAGCTATGTTTCATTTAAATCTTATGGCAAGAACCAGGATAAACCTGTCAGAAAAAACAAATTTAAGATCAGTATAGGTATTGACGCCAACCTAAACACTTTTGCGGAAATGCATATTGTGCTTGACCCTTCCACCGGCGATGAAATAATGGCAATGGGAGATGGCAGGATCCAGCTGGATATTCCACCGGATAACGATTTGCAGATATCGGGGCTGTATATAATAGAAAACGGCACTTACAAACTTACGTTTAAGTCGTTTTTTATTCAACGTCAGTTCCGGCTAAATCCTGCCAGCCAGATTAGTTTCAACGGGCCTTTCTCAGAGACCAATCTGAGTGTGGACGCTGTATATTCCGCCAAAGCAAAACTGTCTGATTTACTTAATGAAACAGACTTAAAAAATATGCAGGAAAATGAGGTTAAAGACGCCCAGACGCCTCAATGGGTAAATGTGCTGCTGCACATGAGCGGGTCACTGAAAAGTCCCAAATTAACATTCGATCTTGACCTTGAAGACAAGCATTCGCAGAGCGGTCTGGCTTACAGAAAACTAATGCTCATCAATAATGATGACCGGCAAAAGACAGAAGAGGTCACTTCCCTGTTATTGATCAACAGCTTCTTTCTGCCTGAAGGAGGGATAGGTACAGGAACCGTAACCAGTGGCGCAATAAACAATATCAGCCAGATACTGTCCAGCTCGGCTTCAACAGGTCTGACCAATATTATGAATAAAATCACCGGCGACAAACAACTGAGTATTGATGTAAAATATACCAACTATAATTATAATGACCAGACTTTGGGCGGCATAAACAGGAACCAGGTAAAATTCGTTGCCAGCAAGAATTATTTCAACGACCGCCTTGATGTTGAAGTAGGCAGTACTTCTGACTGGGGAAGGTCTACAAGCGCTGCCAATACGTCCAACTTCAACTTTACCGGCGACTTCCGGATTCAGTACAAGCTCAGCTATACAGGAGGACTACGACTGAATGCATTCCGTACCAGTGATTACGACGTAACGCTTGACAGGGACATACAGCGTAATGGAGTCGGGATCAGCTGGAGAAAATCGTTTGATAATTTCGGTGATTTCTTCAGGGGTAATAAATATATGATAAAGCAGAAAGAACTACAGGAGCAGAGTGCGAACGACACTACCGATACCAGAGGAAAGCGCCAGCCAGGAATAGATTAGGGAATGTTTGCTTTTATATTAATGAGATAAAATGTTTGCAGCAACTAATAAGATTTCCATGTAAGCTGTGCATGTATTCCTATCGTTTAATAATTTGGAAAGACCGGCCATCCCCGGCTAAAACAGAAGTTACATTTGCAGGTAGCAGCTTTAAATTTTCCGGTAGTGAATCTAAGCTGCTGATGGCATAAACGGGGATATTTTCAGCAACATGGTAAGCAGGAAACGTCTTTAATACCCAGTCGCCGGGCACTGTATTCATGAATGGGAAATTCAGGGTTTTATCATAGGGCCACGCAATTTCAGGAGTAATCAATATAGGTATTTTTTTTGACTGCGCTAAAAGTATTGCCTTTTCCGATGACCGGTAAATATCCATTTTTCTGGCGTATCCAGGCCCGGTGAAATCAGCAAAGAATGTTGTGTATATATTACCTGTCACTCCCGCATAAAGTATTACTGATAAGGTTTTTGAGATTATCGCCTGCTTTCCCTTTTGATTTAGCTGTTCCAGGAACCCGATCATGAGTATGGAAATAGCCGGAATTGTAAAAGCATTTAAGCGTGGCTCCCCCAAAGGGAATTTTCCTGAGATAAACAATATAATAACAAGTGTTAAAAGCAATGTGCTGTACAACACCATAATATAATTTATGTGGTTTTTGTTTTTTAGAAAATTTTTGGTGCTTGTAGTAATGCCATATAAAAATGAAATGATACCAAGGATGCCGAATATATACCAGAACAACAATCCTGAACCCACCTCCGCAAATAAATTGTAAAATTCATAGAAAAAGGAGCTCCAATTAAAACCGCCATCCATCATCAGATGCCCCCAGTATTGATGCATTCCTTTATCTGCCATTAATTGCGAAACATCAATGATAAAAAAAACGGAAATACTCACAGCGCATAAAAATAACGGGAACCATTGCAGTAATAATATTCTTGCTTTGCCTGTGGCGATATTCCCGTTTTTCATTAGCAGGACACTCTGAACTAATTGAATAATGAATACCGGAGCAATAGCAATTGGGTAGGTGTAGCTGAAAAACGGAACAATCAGAAAGCTGGTACATAACAAAAAATACATGCCCTTATCCCTTATCTTTTTATCTTTTAATTTTAATAGTTCTATTAATTGCCAAATGGCTGCAAGGCTAAGTAAAATGTCCATGGTATATTGTTTGATTTGCACATAGTAACAGGTAAAAGTGCTTGCGGAAACCAGTATCATGACAAATAAAAACCTGTTGAAATGGCTGCGTGTGTAAATTTTATTCATTAAACGATAGCAAAAAACTATTGTAAATGTTCCCACTAACCATGAAGGCAGGCGAAGTGCAAAATAGCTATAATCAAACAGGGATGTGAATGTTTTTATGATCACTAAATAAGTGCGTGGGAATTGCTGCAGAAAGTCAAGCGGCCCCCAGAGCATTGCCGCATTTTTATACTTCAGATTGTATATAACACGCCATTCATCAACCCAGAAAGGCTTTATCTCTGCCACTACCATAGCCAGCCCCCAGCAAACCATGAAAGATAAGGTAGTTATAGTTGAGATCCTTACAATTTTTTCAGGGTTCCTGATATGAATATGCATTAATGGTTAAAGAAAAAGTAAAAATAACGGAAATTCTATGTTGAAAATAAAAAGTTGCAAAATTGCCAAATTTTAAAGATGTTAATAAAATAGGGTATTTATGCTCAATAGTTATTAAAAGATACTTGGTAACTTTATATGATTTTTCAGGCATGATTATTTTACCCATAGGATTAGTATTATTACATTACTTAAAAATCATCATTAATTACATGTAAAATTATATTTGTTGCAATTGTTATTTTTTCGTAAATTTGGAAACAAGCATTTTATAAAAAAAGTAGTAATAAACTGGAAACAAACCGAATTTAAATTTATTTTATGAACCGTAAAAATGTACTTTTTCTCGTCCTCATTTTTTTGGGATCCTACTTCAGTTCTCAGGCCCAGACTTTCTGCGAACCTAATCTCGATTTTGAGTTGGGAACTACAGCCTACTGGAATTATTGGAGGGGCACAAATCACTATACAAGTGGTTGCTGCCCATATTGGACATTTATTAGTTGTTTACCGGCACCTACCCTGCATACAATTACCAGTGGCCTGAGCGGTACCGACGTTTATGGAGGATTTTCCGTTGTTGGAGATGGTTTATATTCCCTTAAATTAAGTAAGGACTCAGCCAATTATAATGCGGATGCTGCAGATTATCATGTACATGTGCCATCAGGCGCAGGTACTGCGTATTCACTTATTTACCGGTATGCTATCGTTTTTGAAAATCCCGGTCACCCGACCTCTGCGCAACCCAGGTTTGAAGTTAATGTTTCGGATTCTGCCACCGGTACATCAATCCCTTGTAATTCATATAGTTTTGTGTCATCAGGATCATTACCCGGTTTTACATTATCTACACTTGGCGGAGATGTATGGTATAAACCCTGGACGGCCGGAAGTCTTAACCTGACTGGAATGGGCGGCAAAACGGTCATTGTTAGTTTCAGGGTCGGCGGTTGTACCTATGCAGGGCACTGGGGTTATGCCTATATAGATATGAACTGCGGTATCTTTAAAATTCAAACCGTAGGCTGTTCCGGGGGGTCAGCAACGCTCACCGCCCCGCCGGGATACTCCGCCTACACCTGGACGGATTCCCTGACATTTACCAAATCTTATGGTACTACCCAAACAGTTACAGTCACGGTACCCACGGTAACCACTACCTATGCGGTAATATTAAGCCCCTATACGGGCTATGGATGTAAGGATACATTGTATGCAAGGTTGGTACCTTCGAACATGATAACTCACCAGGCGCATGATACAGCGATATGTTATGGCGCAACTGTAAAAATATGGGGCGGCGCTACGGACATATTACCATTGACATACAGCTGGACACCTACAACGGGTTTAAGTTGCACTACG